>JALDAI010000098.1 GCA_022729285.1 Candidatus Nanoanaerosalina archaeon | reverse complement strand
ATTCAGCCGCCTTGATCCTTACTGTACTGGTCTAAAAGCGTTTCCACAGCCTCTATTTTCTTAGACGGATCTTCTTCATCTAACTTATCTTTCATAGAGTTATGTTTCTCAACAGTCCAGCCCTGACCGTACTCATACTGGTACTCGACCTCATCCCCTTTCAAATGATCGATTAAAAGTTTCACAAGCTCAGTTAACCTTTCATTAACAGTTTCCATCTGTTCAAAATAATTTTCAGAACCGTTTGAACCTACTTCATCCACTACTTTATCTTCCATAAAAAATTACTTGTGTAAACTATCTAATAAAAATGGTCTTACAAGGCTTAGAGTTGTATAAAACTTTTTTGATACCTTGATCAATATTTCTCTATAACATTCCTCCGGATTTTTGTGACAAAAATTATTAACAAAAGTAATACAATGTATGAAGTATGGCAGATATTAAGGAAATATTTAGAGCATACGATATAAGAGGTAATACCGAAGAAAACCTTACACCAGAAGTAATGGAAAAGATAGGAAAGTCTTTCGGAACATTTGTCAAAGAAAAAGGTAAGAGCAAAGTTGTTGTAGGCCATGACGCTAGAAACACTTCTGAAAAACTTAGCGAAGCGTTTATAAACGGTTTAAAAACAACAGGTTTGGATAAAATTGTTTTTCTAGGTTTAGAAACTTTTGGTACAGCCCTTTTTTACGGATGGAAAAACGGATTTGAAACAGCTTTTATCACAGCATCACACCTTCCTCCCGAGTGGAACGGTGTCAAGTTTTACCGAGAAGACGGAGTAGGATACTTGGAAGAAGAGAATTATGAGATACGAGATATCTTCTTAGAAGAGAATTTCGTTGAAGACGGAGATACAGATGTTGAAGAAGTAGATTATAGAGAAGATTACATAGACCATGTAGTCGGAAAAGTTGATGGAGGAAGTCTAGACATCCTTATGGACTGTGGTAACGGAGTTGCCGGTTTAACAGCTCCAAGAATTTTTAGAGAGCTAGGTTTCAACGTCGATGTGTTGTACGAAGAACCTGATGGTTCTTTTCCTAACAGAGAGTCAGATGTCAACGATGAATCGGTTTCAGAGCTTAGAGAAAAAGTGGAGGACTACGACCTAGGGATAGCATACGACGGAGACTCTGATAGAACATTCCTAATTACTCCTGAAGGAAAGATTTTACAAGCAGACGAGACAGCGTACCTTGTTTTAGACAAAATGTTGGAAGAAAGCACAGGTACGGTTGTAGCAAATGTTGAGTGCTCCAAAAGGATTGAAGACGTTGCAGAAAAGTATGGAGCAGATGTTGAACGTGTGAGAGTTGGTCATACATACTTGTTCAAATCAATTCTTGAAGACGAAGGAGTATTTGGAGTGGAGAGAGCAGGACACTTCGGTGTACCACATATTTTTCCACTGGACGACGGCGTAGCAGCTTCAGCATTTTTTGCTTCACAGGTATCAAAGTTTGAGGACTTACAAGGAGAGCTGGAAAGTATACCGGATTATCCTAACGACAGAGTTCCTTTCAAATGTTCTGACTCCAAAAAGTTTGAAGTTATCGAACAGCTCCAAGAAGAGCTTTCAGAGGAGTATGAAAAAACTAGTACAGTAGACGGTATAAGAGTAGAGTTAGATTACGGCTGGGCACTGATACGTGCATCGAACACTTCAGCCAAGATAAGGATTACAGCAGAAGCAGAAGACAAAGAAAGCTTCAGTAAGATTTTGAACAAGTTTTCAAAAGTTTTAGAAGAAAAAATTAGAGAAGTAGATAACTAATTTTTAGAAGGGTTCAGGGTTTGTAAACCCTTTTACCCTCTAATTTCTTTAAAGCAGTAGCACCCGCTCCTAAGAGAATATTGTTTCCACCAAGTTTTGAAACAACCATTTCCGGAAGAGCTTTATCATCAACGTAAGTATACTTGTTCTCAT
>JALDAI010000033.1 GCA_022729285.1 Candidatus Nanoanaerosalina archaeon | reverse complement strand
ATATTTGTCATGTAGATAACTCTTGTCATACGCCCTCTTCTGCCGAAAACAGTTCTATCAGGGTTGTCATCGTCCTCATCTACCCAAATCTTTCCGTAAACGTACTGGTCCTCTAGTTCAGCATACTCTCCAGCCACATAATCCAGAATTTTACCGTAGTTCTCCCTGTCCAAGTTTTTGTAGTTGTAAGATCCTCTGATAACGTTGAACGCTTCTTCAACACCCCAGATCTTGTTACAAGCCATACCCACTATGTGTTGGGACAGAACATCAAGACAGTTAGTAGGAATCCTAACCCTGTCCATATTGTCTTCTTTAGCATCTTTAAGTAGGACAGTACATTCAAGAGCGTCATCACGGTCCATCACCACCATCCTTCCTTTGGCGACTTCATCAAGCTTGTGACCGGACCTCCCTATTCTTTGGACTCCTCTAGCAACTCCTTTAGGCGATCCCATCTGAATAACTAGATCTATGTAACCAACATCGATACCTAGTTCAAGAGATGTGGATGTAACAGCTACTTTCAGATCACCGTTCTTCAAGGCTTCCTCAACCTCGAAACGTTTATCACGGGACATAGAGGAGTGGTGAGCACCTATGTTGTCCTCGTAAAAATCAGGGAACCTGTTCTTCAAGTTGTTAACAACCCGTTCAGTAGCTGCTCTAGTGTTAGTAAAAATTATAGTCGACTCATGGTCCTGAATCAACTCATGCATTTTCTTGTAAGACTTAGAACGTACAACATTGGGCTCCGTATAAATTATATCCTCTACAGGCGATACAACCTCTAAATCCATCATCTTAGAAGCTGCTACATCCACGATATTACAGCCCCTAGTAACTTTTTCACCATCTTCGCCATCCTTATAACCTACAAGATACTTAGCAATCTCCTTTATAGGTGCTTGAGTTGCTGAAAGACCTATCCTTGTGAAATCGTTGTTAGCCATTTCTTGAAGCCTTTCAAGCGATAAAGAAAGGTGTACACCTCTTTTATTGTCACATATTGAGTGGATCTCATCATTTATAACGTACTTGACATCCCTTAAGCTCTCCTTAAACTTTGGTGAGTTCAGTATAATACCAAGGGATTCAGGAGTAGTAATCAGAATATGTGGTGGTTTCTCCCTCATCTTCCTACGCTCATTCTTTGTGGTATCGCCTGTTCTTACAGCGCTTCTAACCTCAGGTACATCGTAACCCATTTTATCCGCCATCTCCTTTATTCCTTTAAGCGGTTCCTCCAGGTTCCTCTGGATATCGTTGTTAAGCGCTTTTAGAGGAGATATGTACAAAACATATACTTTATCCTCCAACTCATCTTTCTGACCCATATGGAATAACTCGTTAAGGGTTGAAAGAAATGCGGAAATAGTTTTACCGGATCCCGTAGGTGCACAGATAAGGCTGTTTTCCCTTTCATGGATAAGGTTGAAAGAGAACTGTTGAGGAGGTGTTAAAGAATCGAAATTACTGTAAAACCACCTTCTAACGTAAGGAACGTAATCTTCAGGGAGGTTTTCATACCTTTCCTCCTCACCTACGAAACTAATTTTTGACATAGAAAACGGATTTAGTATTAACCTTTATAAAATGTGTCCTATACTGACACAAACTTTAACAGTTAAAAAAATGGATTCAAAAAAATGAGTTATGACAGCTAAAGAATTATCAGAAGACAACTTTGAAGAAGAAACAGGAAAAGGTAGCTGGGTAGTCGATTTTTGGGCTCCTTGGTGCGGACCTTGTAAAAAGATGAAGCCTGTTTTCAAAGAAGCTTCTGAAAAAATAGACAGCCATAATTTCGGTAAAGTAGACATCAGCGAAAACCAGGGATTAGCTAACAATCATAGCATCAGATCTATCCCTACTCTTGTTAAGATAGAGGATGGAGAGATAAAAGACCAGAAAATGGGTGTTATGTCTTTAGAAGAGATAAAAGAATGGTTGGAGCAGTAAAAAACTCCAAACCTTTTAATTTACTTCACGACTTTTCTCAGCAAGATCTTCAAAAGAAGTATTTTTCAAAGATTTAAGAGATTCTTCAAAGTCTTCCCTGAACTCTTCAGGATAATAGTTGAAGACAGGAGAAAGTATTTTCTGAAACAGGTTTTTCTCACTACCCTCCCTATAGTTCCAAAAAGGCATAACTCCCGGAAAACTTCTTATGAATCCAGGGAAGGTTAAGCCACCGTATCCATAGTCAACAACTTTAAAATCTAAAAGTTTTTCAACAGGAAGCTTTCCTTCGCTTAACTCATCCATCACAGTATTTTCTAAAATACAAGTGCCTTGTAACCTCTCAGGCGCTAATGAATGTCCGTCAGTCTCAGGTATAAGAGGTAATCCATACTTTTCAGCAAGTTCAGTAACAGTTTCCTCAACTATTAACTGTTCATAAATAGTTTCAGGAAGAATCTTATCCCCTAATAATCCAACTAACTTTTTAGTAGGCAAATACTTCTGGATCTCTCCTCTAGAAAGCATATTACCGATTTTAAAGTATCCTGTCGAGTAGTTTATCCCGGCTCTAAACTCATCCTTCTCAGTTTTCTCTAAAAAACTGTACAAAAGCTCTTTTCCTGTATGGTATACAGGAAGGTAAGGATGTGCTACAGAAGTTATCTCAGCCTCCTTAGCTAAATCAGTTAACCCTTCCAAGCTTAAGTCACCAAAATCCTCATAACCCATATCTAGGCCGGTAACAGTAAAATGGCTTTTATTAGAGCCTTTATCAGTTACATTAACCTCGGACGAGTTTATTATAACAGCTTCCTTTCCACCGATTTCAAAGTAAACATGTTTCTCGAACTTTCTAAACTCACCGCTCTCCTCCTTAACATTTCTGTAAACCTCATCGTATGAGCGGTCCTCCTTTATCCTATGCGTAGTATCGTTAAATATCAGATTTATGTTTTTATCAACAGCTTTACGAAAACTAAAATAATCTATAAAATGGTTACCAGGTTTAGATCCTCCATAAAAGTTTTCTTCAACGTAATCATCAAGGCTACAACCCTCTGAACCTTTAACTAATTCATTGATGAAAGAAGAAGTTCTTGAATGCATGTGGTGTAGAAAGATATCCCCTTTACTTTCACCATAACTGTAAGAACCCATAATGTAACTATTAGGTAAAAAATTTAAAATAGTAAAGAAAAGAAGGAAAGGTTTTAACCCTCCCTATCCCTCAAACCTTTGTTAAGATCCATCTGGATAACTATTATCGCAGCAGGAGCTAGGACAAGGTAAAGGATGAATAATAGTATTCCGCTGTGCTCCTCATTGGAGTAGCTCTCAACCTTGTGACAGAACTTCCAGAGAATCACAAAGTTTAAGATCGGCACTAACATACCTAACAGCCAAAGTAGCGGTGATTCATCCTCGTCCAAAACCTGCTTAAAAACCTGGTATGTCCAGTAAATCCCGTATATTCCAAAGGTTATCAGAGTGAATACAAGTACCAGTACAGGATTTCTTTCTTTTGGTATAGAAACCACCTATAAAAACAATTAATAAAACAAGTTTATAAATGAAACCTCGTCCACTTACTTAAATATTCAACACAAAACTTTCAAACGGTAAAGATGGCACAAAAAATTGAAATTGAAGTAGCAGATGACGGAAAGATTAACACAAACTCCAACTTTGACCTAGCAACAACTATCGTTATTTTGGAAAAAGTTAAGGCAAAGCTTGTTAACAGAACAAAGATCTCAAAGAAAGGACAGGAAAAAGAAGATTAATCAGCAGAGTAATCCGGTCCAAACTGTACAAGGTTGGACTGGTTCTGCCTAAATTTTTCATATGACGGAATTACCTCTTCCATAGATACCTCGCAGAAAGAAAGATCCCTATCTTCTAAATACGATACTACGCTTTCCGAAGCTTTAGGAGCTACTAAAACACCTCTGATCTCTCTTGAAGGAAACTCTTCTTCAATTTCTTTGACATACCTACCAAGCTGTAACACAGAGTTATGGTTTGGATTTCTCTTAACCTCTATAACAACCAACCTACCTTCCTCGTCGCTGGCAAAAACATCTATAAACCCGGCATCAGTTTTTTTCTCACGTTCTACAATTTTTAAACCTTCCTCCACAATTGCAGGATCTCTCTCAATAGCTTCATGAATATCTACTTCGTGTCCTCTAACAACCAAGTCCCTGTCATCTACTAGACGAGTAACAAAAACAAGCTCAACATCCTCAAACCTAACCTCAACAACCTCCTTAGGATTAAACCTTCTAGAAACAACAACTAACTGACCCGACTCGATAAACACATCGAACTCATCAGTCTGAGGCTGCCAGTTCTTAGGCTGGTAGTTCTCAGGCCCATGAATTAACACAGCATTGTCCTGCTTAACTATTAAAAGACGCTCTCCAGAATCAAGTTTAGATTTAGCCCGTCCCTGGTAGTTTACAGAACATCCACCACTCACCTGTACAACAAACGGACGCGACATATACTCCTTTAAAACATCCCTAACAGTTTCTAAAGTTGGATCAGTGAAAATTTCTTCCATTAAGTAATGTTTTGGGCAGGAATATTTTATTAGTACAAGTATAACAGTGTTATATTAAGGTATAACGCCGTTATACTTACTTATTTTTTAGAAAAAAACCTGTAAATCTCCTCTTCTAAATCCGAACTAATATCCACTTTCTGACTAACTTCGCTTACTCCATCCAAGTATTCGGCTTCTAAGTCTTCTTTTGAGTAATTGATAATCGCAGAATATACTTTATCTTCCTCATCGTTTATCCACGTATAAATGTCCGTACCTATTTTTACGGAATCTTTACCGAAACTGAGAGTTCCTTCTTCAATATTGTATCTAGCTTTTTCCAAATCATAAACTCCTTCAAGACTTTTCCTGTAAACTTTACCGCTCCTCACAACCTCTTTCTCTGATAAATCAATACCTAACTCCTGAGCTGATTCTATAGCTATATCGGTTGCATAATTTAATGCTCGGTTATTAGTAACAAAACTTCGTAAAACGCCTGGTACACTGCTTACATCCACTTCTGAAAGGTAAACCTGGTTCAAAAGCTGTATATCATCTTCAACTGCTTTATTTATTTTTTCAATACTGTTAGAACGTTCTAATGACTCATACCTTTTAACGGTGTAATCTACACTGATTTCTGAGAAGAGAACTGAGTAGTTCATACTACTATTCAAAACCCCTGTTAACTCAATACCGTTCTCATTATCAAGCATATTCTCAAAGTTTAGAGCTCTAGAAAGCTCCTCCTCTTGCATTGTCTGTTGCTCCTGTACGGATTGAGCCAATACCTTATTATGAAATAAATCATCTTGTAACTCAGTTGTACCGGATACTACTGAAGCTAAGAGTCCGGCTCCGAGAACTATACCTCCTATCTTTCTAATCCCTTCACGAAAAGTATCTTCTCTCACAGATAATTAATATTTACCACTGAACACTAAATAAATTTACTGAGATATAACAGTGTTATACCTATGTATAACGGCATTATACTTTTTTTTCTCGTATAAACCAACTTAAGAAAACTTAATGCCCCGACCGGGATTTGAACCCGGGTCTTCGGCTATCTTTACTTGCTCTTTAGATCATCGCACAACAGAGTTGAGCAAACCTGTTGGCTCAGTTCTTCCGAATAATGTTCGAAAGGCCGAGATGATTGGCCGGACTACACTATCGGGGCTTTCTCTTATAGTATATGGGAGAAAGGGTTTTTAAGCCTTTTTCTCTTTGTACTTAAGGTTCCTGTTTTTTGTCCAGTTCTTCTGACATTTGGAAGAGCAAAAGTAAGCTCTCTTCCCGTTGTTCTTAACTAACATCTTTCCTGAGGTTCTTGGAACGTCTTCGCTACAGTATGTGCAATCCATTTTACCGTCCCTCCATCCTAGTTTCTGTCAGCATGATTATGTCGTCTTCTCTTACAGGACCCATTACGTTTCGTACAAGGATTTTTCCTTCTTCGTTACCTTCTACTACTTTACACCTAACTTTGTAGATGCCACGGGCTCCTCTACCGCCTAATAACTGGACAACTTTAGCTGGTACAGCCATACTTTATCACTCCTTAAGTTCTTCAACTTTTTCGGCGATCTCTTTTACTTCGTCCTCTGAGCTACCTAAGTTAGAGATAGCAACTGCAGCTGTTTTCACACCGATACCTGCTGCAAGTCCTAGTTCGTCTTTATCTGGGACGAATGTGTAACTAATATCTTTTTCTTTACAGATAGCTGGCAGATGCATCACAATTTCAGCAGGACTAACATTTCCTGCTATAACTACTAGCTCAGCGTTGTCTCTTTCGATCGCTTTGGTTGTTTCATTGGTTCCTATTCTGATTTTTCCAGTGTCCCTTGCCTTTTCCACAGCCTCGTATGTCTTTTCTGCAAGGCCTTCGGGAACTTCAAATTCTGTATAACTCATTTTTGATTTTCACCTCTTATGCCACTCGGGGGGCGTCATCGGTCCTATCCAGATTTATAACTTAAAATTTATAAATCGTTCTCTTGTCTGGAGAATAAATTACTTTTGGTCCGGACTAATCCTTGTACTGATAGCGTCCTTAAAGTCTTCTAAATCTTTCAGAAGTTTGTCAACGTCTTTTTTAATATCTCTATCTTCTTTAAGAGTGCTTTCTAGACCCGACATCTTTGTTCTTAAGCTGTCACAGGTTTCTTCCATCTCTCTTACTTTTCTCTTAACTTTCTTGAATTTTTCTACTCTGATAAATAGAGGTCCTGCTTCTATATCAGGTACTTTTATCTCTTTGTTCTTTGGAGGTTCTAACATATCTTTTCCTCTGTCTTCTTCATATACTTCTTCTTTTTTCTCAGGCTCTTCTTCTTGTGGCTCTTCACCATAATCCCCATAATCTTCTTCATACTCTTCATCGATCTCTTCTTCATACTCTTCATCATCAAGATCTTCTTCTAAGAACTCTTCTTCCTCTTCTAGCTCCTCTTCTTCTTCGTATTCTTTATAATCTCCGCCTTCTTCCTCATAATAATAGTCTTCTTCAGGTTCTGAACCTTCTTCCTGAAGCTCAACTTCTTCTGCTTCTTCGTTATCTTTAGAACCTCTTACTTGTTCCCTTATCTGCTGAATATCTTCTTTGAGCCCTTCTTTATTTCTCATTAAAACCCCTCTACACATAGAAAGTTGGTCAAGTTTCCCTTTTATAATTATGTTAAGAATAAAAAAAAGAGAGAACCGGTTTCAGTAATACTTTTCGATATCTGCGTTCTCTACTTTGTACAAAGAGTCTTCGTACTTGTACATAGAAACTCCGAACGCATCATCCCACCGGTCAGTTACCTTTTTTCCTTTTGAAACTACTTCTTTGTAACTAGGTTCTTCAAATTCTTCTCCGTATTTCTGGTTCATTTTAATTCACCTACGGTTAAAATTGAAGGAGGGCTACTTTTTTATTTGTGACTGTAGCCCCATAAAAAACTTTTTTAGATCTTTTAATCAACTTTTATCTCTTTTTCAAAAGATTTCCATGTACCGTGCATGTTACAGTGTTCATATGCCACTAATGAGTGTCCATGGTCAAGGCTTACTTCAAAAGTCACTTTTGGATGTGCTTTTTCTGAAACCAGGTCTATCCTTCCTAGAAAGGTATCGCCTGAGTAAAGTGTTATAAACTGTATGAAATGGCTGTGTTCGTTAGGATGGTCTTTGTAATGACCTACTTCCACTTCCACCTCAAACTTTTCGCCTTTACCAACTTTTTCCGGTGCTCTTATCACGGGAGTGTGTTTTTTCTCAAGCGCGTTCATTTCTT
>JALDAI010000062.1 GCA_022729285.1 Candidatus Nanoanaerosalina archaeon | reverse complement strand
GCAATCAATCCCATTAAGAGGAATATCCTTGTAAGGGTGAATCCTATCTGGCCTAAGCTTCCTAGAGTGAATCCTGCTGCGGAGATATCACCTATCAATCCTGCGCTAAACAGCGCTAAAATCACTACTAAGTAGATATCCTGTAGAATAAGAACTCCAACGTTTATTCTACCAGGTAGTTCGGATATCTCATCTTTATCGGTTAAAACTTTCACAATAACCGGTGTAGCTCCGAAAACAGTACATAAAGCTATTATAACAGTTTCCATCATAGTGAATCCGAGTAAGAAAGGTAGTATAAACGCTAGAGAAGTCTGTAAAATTGTTTGGAAAATGGCTATCCTTGTTACAGACATCAGAATATCCCTTATCTCATCTATCTTAAGCTCTAAACCTAGTAGGAACAGTAGAAAACCAAGGCCTAGCTCTGAGAAAAGCTCTATGGATGCATTTTCTGTAACTGCATCGAGAAAAACCGGTCCTAAAACAATACCTGTAACAATGTATGCTATGATAAGAGGCTGCTTAGTCTTTTTAGCCAACATCCCTAGGGCTGCAGCTGTGATGATAATAACTACAAAATCGAATGCTATTGGTTCAAGCCCTGACATTACTGGTTTAACACCTTGTACCGTATTTTTTTGGTAGTATAGAGGTTATGTTACTCTTTCAATAAATTGTTCAAGCTTATTTATTAGTTTTTACATGTGTTAACCGACTAACGAAGGTTAAAACATTTTTATAGACCGTTTACAACACTTTTTCCATGGACAAGTATTTTTTCTCACAAAGACCTGAAAAAGTAGCGGAAAATCTTTTAGGCTACCGCCTGGTAAGAGAAATCGACGGTGTTAAATTAGAGGGAGAAATAGTGGAGACCGAGGCCTATCTAGGTAAAGAAGATCCTGCAAGCCATGCATACAACGGGGTTACTGAGAGAAACAGGCTTATGTACGAATCCTTCGGTAAAGTTTACGTTTATCTTTGTTACGGGGTTCACAACATGTTCAACATTACAGCAGGCGAAGAAGATGTTGGTGCGGTGCTTGTAAGAGCTGTAAAACCTTTGGAAGGTTTGGATAAGATGAAGGAGCTGCGTCAAGTTGATGAAATGAAAGAGCTTTGTAACGGTCCTGGAAAGCTCTGCCAATCATTTGGTATTGATAAAAGTTTGAACGGCTGTTCTGTTACTGAAGGGGGAATAAGAATAGTAGAAAGGGGTAAAAAAGATTTTAAAGTTGTTGAAACATCTAGAATAGGTATTTCTGAAGGTAAAGAGCTTGGTATGAGGTACTGTTTAGCGGATAGTAATTTTCTATCAAGAAAAAATGTCTAAAACTGTATGGGCCCGACGGGATTTGAACCCGCGACTACGAGGTATCTCCGTGGATAGTTCACAGACTAAAAGTTAAGAGCCTCGCGCTCTGCCAGACTGAGCTACGAGCCCGCAAAAAAGAGACAGGTTATTTCTTCTTCCTGTCCTTTATCCATTCAAAGTCTCTTCTCTTAGCGGTTTCTCCGAATCCGCAAGAAGAACAAACTTTCTTCTTAAGGTGGAAAGCCTTCTTTCCGCACCTTCTGCACTTTCCGTGAGTTCTTTTATTTCTCTTTCCTTTCCTAAGCTTTCCTTCTGCCATAGTTAAAAACCCTCTATATTATTCTTACCTGTTTAAACAGGAGAAACTACCATTACGTTATCTCCTCTAATTAAAAGTTTTCCGAACTGTGTCTCACTGTTTTCCTTCTCCATCTTTGCGTCTTCCAACCACATGTTTAGATGCATGTCGAAAGCAGTCAAAGTTCCTGATACAGTAACTTGTTCACAGTTTCCAATCGGCTTAAGTTTCACTAATATGCGGTCTCCTTTTACCGCGTCAAGCATATCTAAAGGTCTTTGTGACACTGTTTTACACCCTGGTATAAGTCCTTGTAAACAAGATATTTAAAGGTGAATATGATTTAATCCATATTTTTCAACCGGTTTTCCCTCTTTTATGGGACCAAGGTTTCATTTATAAAAACTTTGTCTTCAAAAAATGTTTAGGTTGATTATTATGGCAGAGGCTCATGAAAGATCTAAGAGAAAGAGTACAGGAGGACTGTACAGAAAGAACTCTAAGAGGAAGAAGAGAAACTTAGTAGGTAAATTTTCATCCACAGTAGTCGGTGAAGAAGTAAAATCTAAGAAAAAGAAAAGCAGAGGAAGCACAAAAAAAGTTTCACTAAGAGCAACTGATAAAATCAGTGTTTCAAAGAACGGTGAAACAGTTGAAGCTGAGATAGAAGACGTTTTAGAAAATTCAGCTAATCCTGACTTTGTTAGAAGAGGAGTTATTACTAAGGGAGCTGTCCTTAAAACTTCTGAAGGCAAAGTAAAGGTCACATCACGACCTGGACAGGATGGAACGCTCAACGGAGTATCCGTTGACAACTAACTTTTTTCTTTTTCTAGAGAGATGGGAAAGCTTACAAAAGAAGAGTATATCTACAGAGAAGAGATTCGAAGAGTTCTTAAAAGAATTGATAGAGACTGCGACGGGATAATCGTAGAAGGAATAGATGATTACAAAGTTTTGAAAGAGTTAGGAGTTTCTACAAGGATATTTAGGCTGTCAGGAAAAAGCTTTGTTGATTTAGCTGAGACAGTTTCACACTGTTGTAAAACGGTTACAATCCTCACAGATTACGATGAAGAAGGTAAAAAAATCAATAAAAGGTTGAAAGAACTTTTAGTACCTAAATTAGATGTTATGAGTGCTTACAGGAAAGAGTTTGGCAAGGTTTTAACTTCCAAGGATAGATTCTGCATCGAAGATATCAGACCTTTATTAGTTGATTCCCTAGACAAGTTCGATGAGGTGAAGCTTTCAAGAATGTACACCGACCTTGGTTGAGGGTTAATATATGTTTTAAACCACAGGAATAGGTTAATAAACATTCACTCCTAATTTATGTCCGAGAGGTAATGAAGGAACTTTTGAAAGATGAAGACTTCGATGACTTTGGTTCTAAACGCTATATGCTGGTTTCCGATACACATTTCTCCCGTCCTGATGTCGATGTTCCTAAAACAGTGGGGAAACTGCTGCAGTACGGAGAGGATTATGAATGCGACGAACTAGTTCTAGGAGGAGATATTTCAAAAGATCCTAAAGAAGTTACGTACCTCATAAACGGAAACGTTTTCGACGGATTTAAAATAGCGAAAGGCAACCACGACCACTGGGATCCTACAGACCTTTACAAGGAGATAAGGTCTAGAGCGCCAGAAGCAAGAAACGCTTTTGTAGCTGAAAAGCTTGAATGGGAGGACGGAGGTATTTTCGGCGAGTACTTGTTGAGTTTAGCCCATAAGCCACAGGAGTTTAAGATAAGGTCTAGCACAACGGAGTCGAAGTTCGACTACCACGAAGACATAATACTTTACGGCCACTCACACGCTCCGCACGACAGAGTGATGGGTAAAGGAACACTGTTCGTAGGCATAGGCTCAGCTTTCAGCAACTACAACACACCGTTCAAGAACAACCATATAATGGCTGATAGAAGCTTCCAGATAATGAATATTGGCGAGAAAATATATATTGAGCATTACGACTTCGATACAGAGGAGTTAGTTGAGAGCTCCGAGTACATATTTACCAACGAAGGTTTCCAGAACACTTTCAAAGAAGGTTATCTAGAAGGGCTTTACGAAGAAGAAGCAGAAGCCTACAATTATAACACTGTTGCCATAACATAAAACACATGTTTTTCCGACAAGAACATAGAGTGGATACTAAAAAAGAAGAGTTCAAAGAAGTAAACCGCCTGGTAAGAGAAACAGTTAAAGAATCAGGAGTTGAAAACGGTTTCTGCCTAGTTTTCTGCCCGCACACTACAGCAGGTATAACAGTAAACGAAAGAGAATCAGGTCTAAAAAAAGATTTCTTAAACTACTTCAAAAAAATAGCCCCAAGAGAACAAGGCTACGAACATGACAAAGGACCTGAAACAAACGCTCACGCACATATAAGAAGTGTGTTAACAGGTAACAACACGGTTATACCCGTTGAAAACAGTGAGCTAGTTTTAGGTACCTGGCAGAACATTTTTCTAGTAGAAGGAGACGGGCCAAGAAAAAGAAGTATCAAAGTATACGTTTATGGAGAGTAAAAAAGGAGATTAATCCTCCTCTTCCTCTTTCTCAGGCCATTCAAGGTGGAGTTTAGGTAGTTTAGGCCCTAACCTCTTTTTGAAAACTTCGGAAACACCTTCGTAAAACTCCTTAGTTTCCTCAAAGATATCCTTCATTAAAGGTAGGACAACATCTTCACCGACCTCTGCAGCTGTTGAAAACATCTCT
>JALDAI010000045.1 GCA_022729285.1 Candidatus Nanoanaerosalina archaeon | reverse complement strand
TGAAGGAAGGTTCAACAAACAGTATTACTACAACGTTGTTGAAAACACTTGTCCAACAGGTATGACAAATGTTTTAGATATTTCAGAGTACAGAGAATGGGAGAACGGTGCTTACGGAGGTCACGTAGGAACTCCAGGCGACTACTCAAACCCTTCAGGCTCAGACAACCCTGAGAAAGGTCTATGCTTAGGTTACACAGTAGAAGTTTTAGATCACAGTCACCAAGACACCCCTTTTGAAGTAACACAAGTTATCTACAACCCTGAAGAAGGTACTGCTGAAAGGTACAATGCTGGAAGAGAAAGAGAAAGCGTGGATATGGACGAAGACTTTGTTGACTACTGTGAAGAAGAACCTAACTGCCAGTACCACATGTCTCTTACCTACGACAGCAATCCTTTAGACCCTCATTCAACAGTTGACACACATATCGGTTTTAAAGACGTTCATTCAGAAAGTGAAAGAGCTGTAGACCTATACATCGATGTTATCGACCATTCATCGAACCCTGTTATAGAAGACTGTGAAGACTGTATAACAGAACAAGAGCTATCCACCGCTGATGAGACAGAGTTTGTTTTTGAAACAGAAGAAGACCTATACCCTGTAATGGACGGAGAAGACTATGGAGACAACTACAGAGACTTCAGCGATAATTCAAACCTTTATCCTTTGTCGGAAGTCACTTTTTGTAGCGACAGGTCTTGTTCAGGAGACTCCATCCTTGACCAAATAAGCGACATTGAAAGAGGCGACACGGTAGAAGGATCTTACTCAGCAGACTCATATGAAAACTTTGAGCTATGGGTACAAGTGGTTGATAGGATGGGTAACACTAACACGAAACAGATAGGTGATCAGATCACTATTAGGCAGAGAGAAGACACTGCTTGTGACTCTGACGAAGAGTGTGTCGGAGAATGTGTTGACGGAGTTTGTCAGCCTTCATTGATGGATCCGGACGTAGAAATTATCGAGTGAAAACCATTGAAAAGTTTTCATCCGTTAACCTTTTGGAAGAGTTTATCCAGATTTAAATAATTTGATGGTAACTCTAAAGTATGTCTAAGCAACCCGAGATTAGGGAAGATCTTCTTAAAGATGAGATTTCTGAGGAAGAGTTAGAAAAGATCAAGAAAGCTGTAGAAAACTCAACTGACTTACAGACACTTCTAAGCTATTATAACAAATCGCTTAACGGAAATAAGGGAGAAAGTTACTACAGAGACCAGATTAAGAAACTTGCCGATAAGATCAAAGCTCGTGAGAAAAACAAGGTGAATATTGTGGGTTCCGAAAATAAAAGTTCTAGAAAAAATGTTAGAAGAAACCATCCAACCGTTCTAAGGGGAGTGGTAGTCAAAAAGTTCGAAGGAGACTGGATATGGGTTGAGCCTCAGTCAGCTCAGAAAGGGGAGTACGGAGTGAAGTTCCCGGAACACCTCTCAAACGATGATTTAAACGTGGGTACAGAAGTTGCTCTAAACCCTCAAAACTTCCAGATAGTCGATATTTTGAAGAAAAGAAAAGATCCAGACTTTGAAAGCGTTGACACCGAGAAAACTTTCCAGGACGTCGGAGGACTTGATGAAGTAATACAGACCCTTAGAAGAAATGTAGGAATCCAGTTAGACGATGATAGAAGAAAGATAATTGAGAAGTGGGGAGTAGATCTTGATAAAAGCCTTATGTTAGTAGGACCTCCTGGCACAGGAAAAACATTGATGGTTAAAGCTCTTGCTAACGAGTACGACGCAGATATGTTCATGGTTAACGGACCGCAGCTAGTTGAGAAGTTTATCGGAGAAGGAGCGAAAAAAGTTAGAAGACTTTACGACCAGGCAAGAAGCAGCGACAAGCCTGCCATAGTATTCATTGACGAAATTGACTCAATAGCTAAGAAGAGACAGGAGAACAGAAGACATGGAGGAGAAGAGGTTGAAAGAACAATGTCACAGCTTCTTTCAGAGCTTGACGGACTTGATAAAGATATAGGTAATCAGAACGTTGTTTCAATCTTCGCAACCAACAAGCCATCGATCATCGATCCGGCTATCGTCAACCGTTGTTCAGCGATAGAAGTGGGTCTTCCGGACAATATCGCTAAGAAAGAGATCTTACAGGTTCATACAAGGAAGTTTGATATAGACGATGAAGTGGATCTTTGGAACGTTGTTGAAAAGATGCCGGACGAGGTAAGCGGAAGAGACATCGAACAGATAGCTAAACAAGCAGCTCTGTCAGCAATTTACAAAGACGAGCCTCTTGAAGACATCAAAGTCACATTAGAAGACTTTGAAAGCGCTATAAAAGACTTGAAAGAAGGTAACATCGGGATGGAGAAAGACTTCTTATCCACCGACAACCTTCACGAAGAGATTTTTGCATAAGAAAATCTCTCAGTTTTTTCCTTTTTTATTTTCTCTTATACTCTGATAGACCTCTAATTTAACCTTCTTAACAAAGTATGTGAAGGATTTTTAGAAAGTAATTTAAAAGAACTCACCACATTAATAATATGTCGTAATACATTTAATTACGAAGGTGAAAAATAGATGAGAGCAATAGTTTTAGCAGGAGGACATGCCACAAGACTGTGGCCAATAACCAAAAACAGAGCTAAACCACTTCTACCAGTTAACGGAAGACCTATAATAGATTTCATAATTGAAGAGCTTGAGGAAAGAGAGGATATGGAGAAGATCTATATCTCTACTAATGCAAAGTTTGCAGAAGACTTTGAAGATTATGTTAACGAGTTCGGATACTGTAACGTCGAAGTAATAGTTGAAGACCAGATGTGTGAAGAGGAAAAGCCTGGTACAATAGGAGCTATAATCCAGTTACTAGATAAAAAACCTTCCGACGACTACCTGATAATCGGAGGAGACAACTACCAGACACTTGATATCAAACAGTTTTTAGACGAAGTAGAAGGATTCCCAGGGCTTGCTTGTTACAAGCTTGAATCCAAAGAAAAAGCAAAGTCTTTCGGAGTAGTGGAGACAAACGGAGACTATGAAATAATCGGTTTCCAGGAAAAACCTGATAAACCTAAGTCGACGCTTGCATCAACAGCTTGTTACTTCTTCCCTGAAAAACACCTCGAACTGTTTGATAAGTATGAAGAACACTTTTCACAAACAGATGTACCGGCTGAACAGTACCTTGACGAGCCAGGAAGACTTATCGAATGGGGACATAAACAGACAACTTTTAAAGGAGTTCCTTTCGAAGGCGCATGGGTCGATGTAGGTACTAGAGAAGGATACCTTGAAGCATTCGAAGCAATCTACGGAGAAGATATGCAGATAGTTGAGGGAGAAGTAGATAACTGCGAACTTTCCGGAAACGTCTACGTTATGGAAGGAGCAAAAGTTTCTGACTCGGAGTTAGAAGATACAATAGTTTTCCCAGACGCTTTAATCACTAATTCACATCTAAAAGGTAGCATAGTCGACAAAAAAGCTATCCTTAACGGAGCGGAAGCTGATGATAGCTTGATAGGAGAACACTCAAAAGTTAAGCAGTAAACAAAAAAGGGTGGAAAAAACCCTTTTTTTCTAATTATTTCAAAACAATTTTCTCAGCTCTACCATCCTTCTCAAAATCAAGCTTTCCTTCTCGAGCTAGCCAGCCAACACCCATACAGATCTTGGACCTTGACTCATCGATACTTTTAGACATCTTTGTAACTGTTGTTAATCCGTTGTTTTCTAAAAAGTCGTAAACTTTTCCAGCTACCTCGCCAATCTTGTCATCCATAACAAAAGTTTTTGTAACGGCCATAAATAAGCTTTTATTTTTAGAGGGTTCATTTAGAGTAGACATTACTATGTGTTTTATAGGAGTAACAACCAGTATAAAAACAGTGAAAGCAGTAGAGGAAGAAACAAGCGCTAACTACCTAAACGCTGTTTCAAAAGCCGGAGGACAACCTGTTTTTCTAACACCTGAAACGTTTAAAAAGAGTTTTGAAGGCTTGGAAAACAGTTTGGACGGTGTTGTTATAACCGGAGGATACGACATAAACCCTGAAATATACGGAGAAAACCCTCATAAAGAGCTGAGAGAAACAGACGATGAAAGAGATTTTTTCGAGAAAAAGTTGTTAGAGTACTGCTTAGAAAACAAAATCCCGGTGCTAGCTATCTGTAGAGGTATGCAGCTTCTTAACGTGGTTCAGGGAGGGAACTTAAACCAGCACCTAACCACTTTTATACAACACAGCCAGGAGGAGGAAGATCCTGTTCCAACACATAAAGTTAATATAAGGAACTGTAGCTTCTTGAAACAAGTTTTCGGTTCTGAGACAATGGTTAACAGCCACCACCATCAAGGAGTTGGGAAATTAGGGGAGGAGTTATGTGTAGCAGGGAAATCACCGGACAAAGTTGTAGAAGCCTTAAAGTATACCGGGGATACTTTCTGTGTAGGCGTTCAGTGGCATCCTGAAATGATGGTTAACAGGAAAAAGGAGCAGCTAAAGCTTTTTGAAAAGTTTGTTGGAAAATGTTCAGAAAAGTAACCAACTTATCTCAATATTAAAATATATTAATCACAAAAAACAACATTTGTAACGGGTGAGTGAAAATAGCATATACAGTTTCTAGTGACGAAATCGAAAATCCTTACTTTTCTTTTGAAAAACAGTTAGACCCTGTAAAATACTCCTTTATCGCTAAAAAGGATGTTGAAAATTTGAAGTACAAGCTGGAGAATTATGTTTCAAAAAAGCATTATAAACGGATTGTTGATAGGCGGCTGGAAACATTTGAAGAGTCAGGTGAATACAAAGAGTTTATCGATCCTGAACTAAGAGAAGTTGTTAAAGAGTCTTACTACCAGGTTAAAGAGGAGTTAGAAGAAGGTATTGAGGAGTTGTCTGAGAAAGTTGAGAAGTATACTGTAGGAGAGGACAACGAAGATGTTAAAGATTACGGCTTAAAAGGACTGTTTCTAGGCCTTGCTTCTGTACCTTTAGCTCTGTCATACGAAGTAAACCCTGAAATAGTTAAAGCAACCCCTATAATGACTACTTTAGCCGCTGAAACCTTGGCTTATGGTAAGAACAAGGTTAAAGAAAGTATAAAAAACGGTTATGAAGACCGGATGTCTGAACTTGAAAGTAAAAAAGATAACTTAGAAGAGTTCAGAGAAAAGTTTTTAGAACCATAAAAAATTTGATAGCCCGGCCTGGATTCGAACCAGAGTCACGAGGCCCAGAACCTCGTATGATTGACCACTACACCACCGGGCTGCTTTTCTTTACTAACAATTATTTGTCCATTAAACTAAAATATGTGATGTTTTTCCACCGAAAGATACTACCAAAGGTATTAAAAGCGTCGACAAAGAAGTTCGGGTTAAGGTGAAATAATGCCAGAAGAACAGAATAGACCGAATCAGCAGCAGATAATGCAGGCTTTTCAGCAGAAAATTGGAAACCTTGAACTAACTTTGAACGCTCTTCTAGGAGTTCTAGTAGACGAAGGAGTAGTTGAACAGGACCAAGTAAATGAAAAGGCTCAAGAAATTATTCAAGACATTCAGAATCAGCAGAAAGAGATGGAGGAAGGTAAGTAGTTCCTCCTCTTTTTTGCTACAAAACTTTTACAATTAATTTACATCCATCAATAAGTTCTACACCCTAAATGGTACTGAAACAAAAAGTTAAGCCAGCTCTGAAAAACATTCTAGACAAAGTCTTTGACATAGAAAACGTTTTAGTTTTAACAGTTTCTTTTGTTGTATCAACAATTGTTTTAATGGTTTTAGAGAGTTTAAACTACCTTGTTTTCGCTGTAGGTACTATACACCCTGTAGAAATAATTTATATGGTTTCCACCACTTTTTATGTCACCACTTCATTATCCGCATTAGCTTTCAACATAATAATACCGGTTTTGATAGCAGTGAACATACTACTACTTTACACAAACCTTAAAGTATCCGGTCTTGCAGCAACTCCTGGAGCAGTTTTAGGCCTTGCTTTCTCAGGATGTCCTATCTGTACAGCAGGGATTTTATCAGTTGCAGGAGTATCTTTAGGATCTTCTTTTATGCCTCACAACATTTTTTTAGTAAATATAATAGCCGTTGGACTTTTAACCTTCTCAGCAGTTTATATTTCCAGTAAAGAGTTGAAAAACAGGTGTAGAGTTGAAAAAGATTTGGGAAAATGATGTTTTATGGCAAAAAAAGGAAGTTACACCGTTTTTTATGAAGTAAAAGAAGATTTTAGGGCAGAAGTAGGTAGTCTAGGAGAAATCTTGTTTAAGAAAGGTTTTTACTGTTATACAGGTTCAGCCTTCGGTCCTGGCGG
>JALDAI010000063.1 GCA_022729285.1 Candidatus Nanoanaerosalina archaeon | reverse complement strand
TATTCAGAACAATAGAAGAACCGTCAAAGCCGTTTTCAAGGCGGTTGTGGTAAAAGCTTGTTTCCACAGAAGTCCCCTCACTACCGCTAACCCAGTCAGGGTCAAGCTCATAACCTAGATCTACCCCTATAATATCCCTAACTCTTTCATTAAAGTTTATCACACCAACATACTCATTACTATAACCTTCACCAAAACCACACTCTCCATCATCCTCATCCAACACACATATCTGATGAGCAAAAAAGTTATCCTGTAAAAAAGTTCCATCCGTAATATAAAGCCCAAGATTAGCGTCAGAAACTCCCGGATTATTTGAACTCATAGCAGAGAACTGGAAAGAAAAATCATCCGTTGCCTCAATATCTTTACCAAACACTTCCTCAACCGATAAAGATGAAATTGCGTGTTCATCATCCTCAAAAGCCGTAAAAGCACCTATTGATTCATAATACGGCCCTTCATAAGACATAGATGGAACTGAAAAAAAGGAGATTAACATAAAAACTGCGAAAAAACCCTTAACCAAGTTTTGTTTTCCATCCAATGTATTGAAAAATTAGCCTCCATCCTTTTTATCTTTTCAATTAAAAAATTAAATTAATGGTAGAGAAAATCGGGACAATAATATCAACTGAGAACAGCCCTACTTCACAAGACATAAGCTTTGTACTGGAAAAACCGGTTAACAAAGAACAGTTTATAGAGTACGACACACAACAGGGCAAAGCTATAGCAAGAGTATCAAAGGTCAGGAAATCCAATATTTTCTACCACAACCCCGAATCAGTTTCTGAATCAGTTAAAAACAATGTTAAATTAGAGGACCACTTCCCCACGTCAGAGAGGGAACAGCTTATCGGAGAAGGAAAGATATTAGGTATCTATGGAGATAATAACTTGATAAAAAGACCTTCCTTCCCTCCTTCACCCGGAACAGATATTTACCCTGCGGACAAAGAGAGGCTTTCCAAGTTCTTAGGTCTAGACCATGAAAAAGGTTTAAATATTGGAACAGTGCAGTTCCAAGACCTTGAAGCCAATATAAATCTTACAAAGCTCTTCCAGAAACACATGGCTCTTTTAGCACAGTCCGGAGCAGGTAAGTCGTACCTTGCATCAGTAATAATTGAAGAAATTCTTGATAGAGAAAAAGAAGACGGTAATATAGGGATTGTAGCAGTAGATCCTCACGGAGAGTACGCAGGCTTCGGCAGGGACAAAGATTACGGAGGTAAAGTAGAAGTTTTCAAAGGCCGTGACATCCAGATCGGTCTTAAAAACTTGACACCAGGAAAGCTTTTCCAGTACTTTCCGAACGTATCAGCACCTCAGAAAAGGAAGATGAGGAAAATTTTGAACGAAATACGGAGCGAAATGTTGAAGGGGAATGGAGCTTATGATTTAGAACATCTTGAAAGAAAAGTTGAAGAAGCAGAGATGCCTCAAAAGACAAAAGAGATATGGAAGACTAGGATAGGTCAGATGAAGTCTATGGACCTTTTCGGGCTTTACGACCAGCCATCCCTAGACAAAGTAGAACAAGGAAAAATGGTTGTTTTAGACCTTTCAGACATTATTTATGACAAGAAAAAGCAGATAATAACAGCTTACTTTGGTGACCGGCTGTTTAAGGAAAGAATGAACTCAAATATCCCTCCTTTCCTTTTCCTAGTAGAAGAAGCACACAACTTCGCACCTGAAAACAAACCTTCAGACATAGCGATTGCGAGAAGCGTTATCAAAAAAATAGCTAGAGAAGGCCGTAAGTTCCATGCATCACTAGGGCTTATCTCCCAGAGGCCTGTAGGGCTTTCAACAACCGCCCTATCACAGTGTAACACACATATAATACTTAGAATAACAAACCCTAACGACCTAGAACGTATAAAAAAGAGCTCTGAAGGAGTTACATCCGACGTTATTAACTCAATTTCAGGTCTTAGAGTCGGAGAAGGTATCGTTGTCGGAGAAGCAGTAGATTACCCTACATTTATATCAGTTAGAGAAAGGAAGTCAGAAGAGTTCGAGACAGGTAAAAACCTGGAAGAAGCTGCTAAAGAGTACTTAGAAGAAGAGATAGAGGAAAAAAATGAGATAGACGCATTTATGTGATGAAGGTGACGGTATGGAAAAAATTACCGCCATAATACCAGCTTACAACGAAGAAAACCATATAAGCAGAGTTCTTAGAGTCTTAGAAAAAGCAGATAAAGTAAATGAAGTAATAGTTGTAGATGATGGCTCTGAAGACAGAACAAAGAAAGTTTCCAAAAGTTTTGAACAAGTAAAAGTTGTTTCTCACGGAGTTAACAGAGGGAAAAAAGAAGCCTTGAACACAGGAGTTAAGCACTCAAAAGACAGAAACCTTTTGTTCTTAGATGCAGATCTTGTAAACCTTGAAGAAAAACACATAACCTCTATGTTAACCTCATTTTTTGAAAGTGAGAAAGAAACAATGGTCCTAGGAATTTTTAAGGACGGAAGGAGATTAACAGATTTTGCAATGGTTTTACATCCGAAACTTACAGGACAAAGAGTTTTAACAAAAAAAGTCTGGGAAACAGCCTATAAAAAGAAATCAAAGGGATTTGGAGCGGAAGTTGCTATCAACAAAGCATGCGAAGATCTTGGAATTCCTGTGAAAAGGGTGAACCTCTATGGAGTAACTCAGCATAGAAAAGAAGAAAAGGAAGGCTGGATAAAAGGCCTTATTTACAAAGCCTCAATGTACCTTCAAGTGATCTATACCCTCATCAAAAACATTAAGCCCTCTCCAAAACTCGTTCATCGTACTCATCAGCCTTTCCAATAATATGGTGGTCATCACACCTTGGCTCATAGGACTCCTCAGCCCCTATAACTACAACAGGATCATCATAAGCAGCAGGCTCTCCGTCAAGAATTCTCTGCGTATACCCTGCATCATCTCCACACACCTCGCACTCAGCATAAAGCTTCTCAAAGTAATCAGACATCTCCTTCAGCTCAGGCATGCTCCCAAAAGGCTCCTTCCTAAAATCAGTATCAAGGCCTGCTACAACAACGTCAACACCTTTCTCCAAAACATAGTCCACAGCATCACAAACTTCCTCTTCAAAAAACTGAGCCTCATCAAAACCCACTACCGATAGTTCATCGTAATCAAATCCTTTCACAAGATCATAGACCTCATCAACAGGTACCGAGTTAGCAGGAATTTTTAATCCGTTATGAGACACAATATCTATCTCAGAGTAACGGTCATCTAGGTTTGGCTTTACAGCAGAAAAAGAATCATACTTCTTAACCTCTTCTATCATCCTTGAAGTTTTACCCGCAAACATCGGACCGTAAAAAACTTTTAAGTCACCTCTCATTGAAAAAATACCTCTACTATTAATTAGTGTTACACTATTGAAGTCAGTTATGAGACACAAAGTGTCAACACTGTTTTAATTATTTGTTACCAACAGTTCCTCATGGCCTTGGACAAAGAGACAAGAGAGGAGATCAGAGACTTTGTGAAACAGAAACCGAGAACGGTTCAAGAAATTGCACAAATGATCGGTAGAAGCTGGAGAACAGCCGACAGATACCTTGAAAAAATGGAGAAAGAAGAAGGATATATCAGCCGTAGGACCTTTAGAAAAGGCACTAGAGGTGCTTTAAAGATCTCTTACTGGAACAATATTAACAGCTTTTCAACATCTAAAGTACAGGAACAGCTCCTCAAAAAAATTGAGACAGGTAGGAAAAAAGAAGATTTCTCGCCCTTCGATATTTACCAGAGCGCGGAAAAAGATAAGAGAAACGCGTTCATGGAGAAACAGAGGAAAGAAAACGTAGAAGCTAAACACGACATTTTCACACTTCTAAGACAGGCACAAGAAAAAATAATGTTTTTCTCAGGCGACCTTTCCTGGGTAAACCTCACATACAAAGACACAAACTGTTTAGACGTGTTTAGAGAGCTTTCAGAAGAAGGAATAAACCTTTTCTTCCTTGGTAGAGTAGACACAGGATCTATGAAAAACGCAGAAAAGCTATTCGACCTAAAAAAATCTTTGAAAAAAGATAAAATAAAAGTTAGGCACAACGAACATCCTTTAAGAGCTTTTATAGTCGACAACACGTTTGTACAGATGAAAGAAATGAGGAAAACAGATAAAGACGAAGAGTCAGAGAAGTATCTTTTTTATGAGATCGAAGATAAAAAATGGATCAAATGGCTTGAAAAAGTTTTCTGGAAACTTTACAGAGGCTCTATGCCAGGAGAAAAAAGGATAGAGGACTTAAGAACTATCGAAAACCTTGAAAGGATTTAATC
>JALDAI010000005.1 GCA_022729285.1 Candidatus Nanoanaerosalina archaeon | reverse complement strand
CATAGGCGTCATTAAACTACCCTCTTCCTCTTCTCGGTAAACCATATCTGCTAATACTGCGTTAGATGTCTCTAAGAAAACGGTTGATTCCATTTTTTCAAGTTTAAAACCCATTAAATTGTACATCCTTGCTTCTGGCTGATCTGATGTATCTATTATCCTGTTTTTTCTTTCAAAAGTGTATAATACCTTGTTCTTCACTGAGTAACCTGGTCGAATGACTTGTTTAACCTGGTTTTTAACGTTTTCAAATACTTGTTCGACTTCTTCGAATTCGAAGTCTGTCTTACTCCTAGGACCGTATAAGGGGTCTGTTACTCCGAAGTTATTTTTTTCTAAATAATCTAATGACATCTTCATACCTGAGTAAGCGAAACCAAGTCTTTCCATTGTCACTATACAATAATTAATATCGTATATTTAAAACTGGTTTGGTATAAAACTGTTTAATGGGTTTTTTGAAAAAGCTGGTTCTGTTCATAAAAGGTCTGTTGATGGGTACAGCTCAGACTATACCAGGAGTTTCTGGAGGTACTATTGCTTTTGTAACAGGTATATACAATAAACTAATCTATGAGATAAACTCTATAAACCCTAAAACGCCTTTAAAACTGTTAAAACTAGATTTTAGGAAGTTTTACGATGACTTAATGGGTTTTGATTACGGTTTCTTACTACCTTTAGGCTTCGGAATACTTTTTTCTATGTGGGCTTCTGCAACCGTGGTAACTTTCGCTCTTAAAAATTATACCGGAATAACTTTTGGCTTTTTTACAGGTTTAATCCTTGGATCTGCGGTAAAAATTTCTTACAAAGTTTCTAAATATAACAAGAAATCGGTTTTAACCGGTTTTATCGGTCTTTTATTCGGATTATGGGTAACTGGGTTAACCGGTTTATCAGGCTCTAATGGCTTAATTACTCTGTTTTTAGCCGGTTTCTTATCAGTTTGTGCTCTTCTTTTACCGGGTTTGTCAGGTTCTCTAGTTTTAATGATTATTGGCCAGTATGAAAGGGTTATGTCTCTTGTAAGCGGTTTTCAAAACCACTTGTTTGAGTTATCTGTATTTTTCTTAGGCGGTGTTGTATCTCTGCTTACTTTTGTCAAACTCCTATCTTTACTCCTTAAAAAACATAGAAACATTACTACGGCCTTTTTAACCGGATTAGTATTCGGTTCTTTAAGACTACCGTTATACGAGGTTTATTCAGCGGTTTTAACCGGTTCTAATGTTTTTTACACCGGATTATCTTTTGCCCTAGGTCTTGTTTCAATCCATTTTATCGGTGTTAAAGGGGATAATTAAAAATACCGGTGAGACAAAAATTCTTTTATGGGAGGAGTTTTTATCGGTGATGTTGAGTTCCACTGGATAAACCATTCAACTATTATGTTAGATGGATCGAAAAGTATCCTTGTAGATCCTTTTTCCGATGTTATGGATGGTAGTTATGGTGTAAAAGACATTATTGTTTCTTCTCACTCACATTTTGACCACTTCGATCCTGAGATGATTAAAAAACACTCTGATAAAGATTCTGTCCTTTTAGCTCATAAGAGCTGTGACACAAGTAGTTTCAACTTTGAGGCTCGTCTTGTTGAGGCGGGGCGGATGGAGCTTGTTAATGGCGTTCCTTTCCGATTTGTTGAGGCTTACAATAACAAAAGGTTTAGAAACCCTGGTGAACCTTTCCATCCTAAGGGTTCCGGTATGGGTTTTGTAGCTGAGCTCGATGGTTTGAAAGTCTATTATGCCGGTGATACTGACTTTGTTGATGAGATGAGGGCGCTTGGTAAAGAGAGTATCGATGTGGCGATTTTACCTGTAGGGGGTACATATACTATGGATACTAAGGATGCTCTTGAGGCTGTTAAATCTATTAGGCCTAACTATGTCATCCCTATCCATTACAACTTTATAGATGGTACTGAAGCCGATGTTGAAGAGTTTAAAAGGAAGGTTGAGTCTTATACTGATGCTGTTGTAAAAGTTGTTAAACCTGATAACTGATTACCTGACTGTTACTGACTTAGCTAAGTTTCTAGGTTTATCTATTGGTAAACCTCTTTTTTTCGCTATCTTATAGGTTAATACAAACCCTAAAGTCGCAATAAAAAGTTCTGTAAACTCTTCTAATCCCTCTAAACCTAGTTCTTCCATTGTTATGGGAAATATTTCTGCTCCTCGTGACTTAGCTTCTTCTAATGAGTTTTCGATCTGTGACAATTTCTTTGATAACCCTATTATCTTTGTCCCTTTTTCTACTAATGCTAATGTTCCATGTTTCATTTCTCCGGCCCTAAGCCCTTCTGAGTGAGTGTAAGTGATTTCTTTAAGCTTTAATGCTAGTTCTTTTGCTAATGGATACTCAACTGAGCTTCCTAAGACATAAATTTTTTCTTCATCTACCAGTTTTTCGGATACTCTTTCAACCATGGCGTCTTCTTCAATAACTTTTCTTAAGCCTGAAGCAAGGTTACTTTCATCTGTCTTTTCTCCGTCCAAAATCTTTGATAACATCTTGAAAACGAGTACTTGGTTAACAAATGTTTTTGTAGACGCTACACAGATCTCTTGGCCTGCTAAAAGGTTTATTGTTGTTGAAGATTTTCTTTGAACGGTGGAGTACGGAACGTTCACTATGGAAAAAATCTCTGAACCTTTGTTTATTGCTTGTTCTACTGTATCTAATACATCCATTGTCTCGCCGGACTGTGATACTGCTACTGTAAGCGTTTCTTCTGAGAAATCTGTTTCATCGGTCTCGACTGCGTTTAATGCTCTTACATTAAAGCCTTTTCTCCTTAGAATTTTTTCACCTATCTTTGCTGCATGGAAAGATGATCCGCAACCGGTTATGACAACTTTTTCTTTCTGTCTTATTTTTTCTGCAAATTTTTGGAATTCGGAGCTTTGGTGGTTTTTAACTGATTTAACAAGTTTTTCAACAGTTTTGGGTATCTCATATACTTCTTTGATCATATAATGGCCGAAATTTCTTTTGTTTTCCGTTTGACTCCACTTAATATTTTTTATAGACCTAGTTGCCTCTTTTCTGTCTTTGTTGTATACTTTATATGTATTCTCAGTTACTTCTGCTGTATCTCCGTCTTTTAGAAAAATCGATTTTTCTGTATGGTTTGAAAAAGCATATATGTCGGAGGAGATGAAGTTTCCGTGGTCTGCATAGCCTATTACTAACGGTGATTTATTTTTTAATGCAAAAATTTTTTCTCTACCTTTTTTCTGAACTAATACTGCATAGGTACCTTCTGCTTCGGTGTGAAACTCCTGTAAACTTTCTATAACGGTGTTTCCTTTCTCTAATTTTTCTTCTAGGTAATGAGCAATTATTTCTGTATCTGTCTCTGACCGGATTAAATGGTTATTTTCAAGCTGTGAACGAATTTCTTCATGGTTTTCTATTATTCCGTTATGTACTACTGCTAATCTTTTTTGACAGGATGTATGTGGATGTGAGTTTATTTCTGTAACTTTTCCATGCGTTGCCCACCTTGTATGAGCTATACCGGATTTTGATCCGCCAAGTTCGGTTTCACTAATTTTTTTGAAGAGTTCGTTAACTTGTCCTACTGACTTTTTAATGACTAATTCTGAGTTTTTCTGGAGGGAGATACCTGAAGAATCGTATCCTCGGTACTCTAGCCGTTTTAAACCTTTTCTTAAGATGTCAAATATATCTTTATCTCCGTTATACCCTATTATCCCACACATTTCTAACCACTTATCTCTGAAAGAAACATCCACCCATTTAAATCATTTCTAAAAAGTTTTTTATTCAACTAAAAATAATTTTTTAGTAGTGTTGCTGCATGGTTAAGGTTATTAGAGAAAGTGATAAGGGAGTTTTTTCGAAAAAAGGTGTTTTACTTAATTCAGAGGAAGGTGTTAAATCGCTTTCTAACCCTACTAGAGCATCTATTTTAGAGATAATAGCTGAAAGACCTTTGTATCCTTCAAAGATTGCTGAGAAGTTAGGTATTTCTGACCAAAGCATCTATTACCACATAAAAAATCTTAGGAGAAACGGTTTGATTGAGGAGGTTGATGAAAATCCTCAAGGTTCTTCTTCTGTAAAGTTCTTTACACCCACGGCTAAGGTATTCTGTGTTGAGATAAGTAATGACAGTGGTAATCCTTACCAGGTTGTAAATGAGGGGAAGGAAAGTGTTAGAAGTTACTTTAACCCGTTAATCAAAGATGGGTTGTTCCAAGGTAGCATTGTTGTAGGCTCGCCTACTCCTCATGGACCTAACCAGGTTAGAGGTCTTGACAACCATTTTGGAATAGATTTAGCTGCTAAGTTAGGTAATTTTGGTAGAATAAATGGCTCAACTGTGATGTTGGATACGGAGGTAACTGAAAAGTATGTTAACAGTGCTTCGGAAAGCTTTGTTTTTGTAGGAGGTCCTCTGACCAATATGGCTACTAAATGGTTCAACAAGTATTTCCCGGTAAGGTTCGGGATGAAAAACTTTCCATACAGAAAAGTAGTTTCTGAAAAAACAGGTAATACCTACCATGAGGGCAGTGTCGGTATAATCTGTAGGATAAGAAATCCTAAAAACCCTGAGCAGTTCATATTTGCTTTAGCAGGGATTAGGAAAGAAGGTACTAAGGCTGCAGTGATGTCTGTCACTAATTTTTCTGAAAAGGTTTTCAGCAGTTTTGAGAACGAGGAGAAGCATGGAACTGTGGTAAAAGGCTTGGATATGGATGGTGACGGAATAGTTGATGATGTAAAAGTTTTGGAATAATTAACCGTTAGCAAGGATATAGAGGTGTTGGCTAAAAGCTTCTAAAACCTCTTTCTCAATATTTTCATAATTTATCTCTTTACCACTTGCTATGAGAAAAGGCTTTATCTGTTCTTCAATTACTCTTTCAACAGCTTTTTGACAGGTTTCTGGCCCGAATTTACTGGTTTTTGAAACTTCTCTAAGGTGTTTTATGTCGTAGTTTGAGAGATTAATTTTTTCTGTTCCAACTTTGATACATCTATTCTGTAGGTCTGCAGCTATCCTGTTTCCTTCTTCTAACTTTTTCATAAGTCTTTGAAAGTGGCGCTGCCTTTACAGATTTTCTGTACTTCTGATTCAAGCTGTTTTAATGCTCCTGCTGGCATCTTTATTTTCGCCATAAATGCGTCGTTGCCCCATTGCTCTTCTAAAAGGTTTGCTTGGGTCTTTATTTTTCCGTAACACTTCCCTGCGTAATCATTAGGTATCTTTATTGCTACTTCTTTTTCCTCCATTGAAATAGGAATTATTGGACGGATCTTAGTTACTGCTTCATCGAACTGTTCTTCTAAAGGTCTCATAGGATCAAAGTTAACTCCTGCTTCGTCAAGTGCGTTCTCTATTCTTTTAGGCGGATGAGGAGAGTTTGTCTTAGGATTTACTGCTCTCCTTGATATCATTGAAACTACTCTTTTCCTTACCTCTTCTCTTTTCTTGTTTTTCTGTTCTGCTGTAAGGTGTAGTTTTCCTCGGTCAAATATCTGTTTAGCTATTTCAAGAACATCTTGTGAACCAAATTCTTCTTCTAAGGAGTCTGCGGACGCTCTTTCTGCAGCTCCTGCATCTGTGAAAACTTCTCTTACAAAAAGCACGTTTTCAAAGTTTTCTATTTCTCCTTCTTTGTACTTTAATGCTTCATCAGGTTTGACTAAGATCTCAAAATCTTTATCTCCTTTGTACGCTACTTTTATTGAGTCGTCCGCCATTTTGGTTCACCTAACAGGTTTTAAAGATCTACTCCTTTTTCTTCTAACTGTTCTGTACTAATCCTGTGGAACTTTTCTTCTTCATTTATCAGGCATAGCTCAATGTTTGCCGTTTCTAAGTCCTCATCTATCTCTTTTAATACTTTAATGGATAGATCGATCGCTTCTTGTTCGGATATCTCAGGGTTGTACTCTTCCTGGAATATTTCCATAGCTTTTTCGCTGCCTTTACCTATAGCAACTGCTTTCCATTCTTTAAGGATTCCTGAAGGGTCTGACTGGTAAAGTTCAGGTTTTCCTTTGTTTATTCCTCCTGTCAGCATAGCTAGTCCAAAAGGTCTTACTCCTCCGTACTGTGTAAACCTTTGTTTAATATCTGCTAAGAACTTTGCTTGTGACTGGATAGTTATCGGTTCTCCGTATGTCATTCTTTTCTTTTGAGCTTCTTGTCTTGCGTCGTCAACTAAAACTCTTCCATCAGCTACTAGCCCTGATGTTGAAACTCCAAGGTGTTCATCTATTTTGAATACTTTTTCAGGGTTTCTTGCTTGTAATTTATTAGTCTTTCTTGTTGCCATTAACAGAACTCCGTTGTCATAAATCATTCCTATAGATGTTGAACCCTTTTTTACAGCTTCTCTAGCATATTCTACTTGGAAAAGCCTTCCGTCAGGGCTGAAAATTGTCTTTGCTCTGTCATACTGCATATTTTGATTTCCTAGCTGCATGATTAACTCACCATTTGTTCAGAATTAGTTCAAAATTCTTTCTCAATATTTAAATAAAGGAAGGGTGTTGTACTCATATACCTCATACTCAAAAATTGTAATAAAAGGAGAAAGAGAGGGATTAAAGGTTTTTCTTCAATCCTTCTAATGCTTTTTTGTGTCTTGCTTCGTCTTCTGCTGTAACGATTAGATGAGCCTTTACTTTACCTTCCTGTTTTTCAGCTATTTCAAGCCTCATATCGTTTGCTTCTTCCTCTCCGGAAGTCATTTTCTCAAGGTTCTCCTTTGTAGTTCCTATTCTACCTGCTAGTTCTGCTGCTATACCTGCGTGTTCTGCTTCTTGTATAGCTGTTTCTCTGAACTGTCTAGCTATTTCAGGATAGCCTTCTCTTTCTGCTTGCCTTGCCATAGCCATGTACAGTCCTGCTTCTTCAGTTTCGTCTTCAAACCATTCGTCAAGGTATTCTTCTAATTTCATTTTTGATCACTTCTTTGTAGTTGAATCTTAGTTTTCTAAGACTCTTTATGACAGAACCACCAGTCATAACACTTGATCTCTCCTTTTTCTTCCTGTTTATCTCTTTCCCTAATCTCTTTTTCACTGGATGCAGGCGGCATTATCACATCGTCTCCTACAATTTCGTTTTCTGGCCAGTTAGCCGGAATTGCTACACCGTCTTTTTCAGATTTCTGGAATCCTTTGATCATCCGAACTATCTCATCCATGTTTCTACCAAGCTCAGCCGGGTAGTAAAGGATAGCTCTGATTTTGGACTTCGGATCAACGATGAATACTGCTCTTACTGTTGCTGTATCCCCTTCGCTATGGATAAGTCCAAGTTTTTCTGCAACTTTTCCGTTCCCGTCAGCTATTATAGGGAACTCGATTTCTTCTTCTAGGTTGTCTTTTATCCACTCTGTCCACTTCAGATGACTATGAACCTGATCAATGCTTAACCCTATCAGTTCTGTGTTGAGTTCTCTAAACTCATCGTACCTTTTCTGGAATGAGTAGAACTCTGTAGTGCATACAGGTGTGAAGTCACCGGGATGTGAGAAAAGGATAAACCATTTACCCTTGTACTCTTTAGGAAGGTTTATCTTCCCATGGCTTGTGTTTACTTTCAATTCTGGAAATTTATCGCCTATTAAAGGCATTCTATTTTCTTCTTTCATTTTTGATCACCTTAGTACTCTCCTACGTCCTCTGGAACGTTGATATGTAGAGGTTCGTCTCCTTCTTCCCAACATGCCGGGATTGCGTCGAACTTATCGCTCGTTCCTGGATTTTCGTAGATATGTTTTAGTCCTTTGAATGCGTTGTAAATGTGGTTGATATCTTTTCCTAGCCTGTTGTTAAGTGATGATATGTACTGTACAACTCCATCAGGATCTATTATTACCGTTCCTCTCTGCGTCATTCCGTCGTCTCCTAGGAATCCGAACGCTCTTGAAACGTTTTTCTTTATGTCTTCTACCATCGGATACTGGATTTTATTTACTCTTTCAGAAGTTTCGTACCATACTTTGTGGGAGAAAACTGTGTCAGTCGATACTGCTAGTACTTCTGCGTTTTCTTTTTTGAAGTCTTCGTATTTTTCTGCGAATCCTTCAAGGTCTGTCGCACATACAAATGTAAAGTCTCCTGGATGGAATGTTAGAATCAACCATTTTCCTCGGAGGTTTTTAGAGTTCAGTTGTTTAATCTGACTATCTTTTGGAAAAAATGCTTTTTCTTGGAATATCGGTGCTTTTTCACCTACTTCAATCATTTTATTCACCTACTCCAAAGTATATCCTCACATCTTTATATAGGTTTTCACTATATTTGGTTTGATATTCGAAACAAATAGTTTTAAAAAGCCTATAATCTAACATAAGTAACAATGGACAATAAAGACAGAAAGATACTGGAACTGCTTGAAGAAAATTCTCGAAGGCCTTTTACGGAAATAGCTCAAGTTCTTGGTATGAGCGAAACCGCTGTAAGGAAGAGGATAAGTAAATTAGAGGATAGAGGCGCTATAAAGAAGTACACTATTGAAATCGATCCTGGAAGTCTAGGTTATGAAATAGTTTCTATCACAGGTATTAACACTTCTCCCGAATCTTTCTTAGATGTCGCTGAAAAAGTGAGTAAACTAGAAAATGTCAAAGATGTATCGATAACAAGTGGAGACCACAGTATTATGGCTACTATATGGGCTGAAAACGGTGAAGAACTTTCAAAGATGATATCTAGTAAGATAGGAGACATTAAAGGAGTTGAAAATGTTTATCCTGCGATTGTTTTAGAAAAACTCGATAGATAAAATTATTGTTAAATTAGTAGAGAACTTCTCGAACTTTTTTAATACTTCCTGATACAGTTTCCACTGATAAACAAACTTTAGTATCTTTAATCTTATCTACCATCGATAAGACCATTCTAACCTCTTCCACGGAATCCTTGTTAGTTCTTATCCCGGCTAACCTTTTTTCTTTATCGTAAAGATCTTTCATTATCCAAGGATTTACTTTTGAGGTTCCGACCTGCCCTAAAACTTCTAATGATGTTTCCCACAACTTTTGGACAAGATCTCCTAACTTTATAACGCTACCATCTTCAGTTTTAAGTCTGAAGACAACATACCTTTGTTTTTCTCTGTCTGTCGGTGGTAGATACTTAAGACTCATCTTCAGACACCTCTACGCCCGGACTAACAAAGTTTTTAGAAAATGTTTTTTTAGCTCTTTCAACCGGTTTTAACGGATTTTTACTGATCCATTTTTTAGACTTATCTAAGTTCACTCCAACGGCTTTGGCTAATCCTAACATATCCCTTGGCTTCCTCATTTCTATAGGAGTTTCTGCTCCTGAACACAAAATTACATCGAAGCCGTATTTTTTACTGAAGTACACCTGTTTCCTGATTTTTGAAAGATTTTGTGCTCTTCTTTTGGGGTTTAAGTTGACCAAGTCTTTCCAAACTATGCCTAAAGATACTCTGTTTTCAAACATTTTTTTAGATATTACCGTATCTAGGCCACACTCTCTCAACCCTTTACCCGGGTTTAACAACATATCTACTCTACTGTCTTCTGATGCCGCTCTATTAATCTCCGGTAAACCTCCTTTTACAGCTAATACATCTGAATTCTCTCTTGCTACGCTGATATCTTCCCTTAATTCTTTCTTTGTAGAAGAATTGACGACTAATCCTGAAACTACCTCAACTTTTTCACTATTATTAAGCTCGGTAACTTTCTCTCCAAACCCTTTAACTTTTTTAGGTCCTTCATACTCTTTGAAAACGCCTAAAACATTTATACCTAATCGTTCGGCTGATAAAACTATTTTTTCAACTGATTGAGAATTGATTATTTGAGGTTTTGTAAGTATGTCAACGGATTCTGCCATAATTAAAATATGTTACCGAATATTTAAACAGTTGTACTACGGCAGATTACAAAAAAGAAAGAAATGTTATAGCCGTGGTGACGGCTTTGTGGATACTCCCTGGTATCTTTCTGTATCTCCATCGTCTATTTCGTAAGGGAAATCTACTTTTTGTAGCGCTTCGATGTTTTCATCCGGTTTTTCTTCGAAGTAGTCCATATCGACAGGGATATTTTCTCCTTCTAAAATCTTTGAGATACCTGCTACTAACCATTCTTCAGGTTTTTCATCATACTCTGCTCTAAAAACTGCTTTATCTTCAATATAATGGATTTCCACACTGTCTTTTGAAAGGTGGTAGTCTTCACCGGATCTATCGATTTCAAATCCATAATTATCGGCTAGTTTCTCCGAAACTTCTTCTTTGTTTAATCCACCTACTTCTTTTTCTATTTCGAAGTAACCGTTTCCTAAGTCAACGATATAATCTTTTTCCATAAATATACCAAACCTCTACAAACCTGAATACTTGTATACTTCTTATTAAATGTACTTTACTTTCGTTAATTTATAAACCTATGGTGTTTAAACCTTCCATTCTTCGGGTAATGTATCATAATCCACTGAGTCTGCTGATAAATGTTCTACTTCCTCCCATCCAAGCTTCTTTGTCCTAACCACTGAGCCATCATATGTGAAAAGAGCTCCTTCTTCTTTAGGTTTAGGTATTTCAAGTTTATCGGGAGACTGCCCCATCTGAGCCATCATCGAGGCTTTTCTAAGGACTTTGCTCATTTTTTGTTGGTACTCTTCATCCCTTTTCTTAATTATAGTCTTTAAGTGGACGTACTTACCCCACATTTTGTGTAAAAAGTTTAAGGTTTCTTTTGCTTTAGGTATATCAAGTTCTACTCCGTTGTAATCATGTTCTAGAAGAAGTCCTCCTTCATTACGGTGATTACCGTCTTTGACTCTTATCCTTGGTTTGCCCATGTTAACTGTTTTCAAAAGTAGCTTCTTCTTAACATCTTCTGCTTTCGAACTTGTTGCTAAAGGCATGGATGTCTGTCCATCTGATACGTTTTCATATGCGAAGTAGTTGTTTTGGTCAACGAACTCTTGTGTTAAGTAACTGTCGATAAATCTAGCATCGTTGAAATCTTCTCTTACTTCAAACATACGGTTCCAACCTGCTTTTTTATCAACATTATCTAATGCTTCTTCTAAGTTATCATAAAGATCTTCTGAGCCATATACCCTTGCTATTTTCTTTATATCTTCGTTTTTGATATTTTTCAGGAAGTCTATGCCTTTTTTTGTATTAAGTGAGTAATGTCTTGAAGCAAGGCCTTCATGGTTCAAAAGTTTCCAAGGCTCCTCATCAAGATCTATAAATTCTTTTCGGATTTCTCTAACTTCTTCTGCACCCGGATTATTTCCTCTGTTTCCTAAGTAGTTTTCTGGGACCTCAATCCCTTTTTCTTCTATAAACTTATCCAGCTTTTCTGAGCTCAATTCGTTTCTTGAAGCATCTTCTTCCATTTCTAAGAGCTTTTTGTAAATCTCTGAATTTTCTCTGTCAAGGAACTCTTCTTTCTCCAGTAAATTTTCAAAGCTGTCTGAGTTAAGGTATACCACTTCTTCATCTCTTACGGTTTCAACAACTTCCGACATATCTATTTGTTCTAAAACGTTTTCCGGTGTTACTCCTTCCACCTTTAATATATGTTTGTAAACCTCTTCTCTATTGTTCTTGTTCTCAACGTACTCCCAAAGCTCTTTACCAAGCTTGTAAGGATTTGTCGGTCCTCCTCCGCCTAATACTTTTGACTGAGTTTTTGCGTACTCCACAAACTCTGAATCGTCGGCAAAGCTTTCTCCGGCCATTACTTTTGTGTGCCAGTAGGCTGCCCAGCCTTCGTTCATTATCTTTGTCATCGCTTGTGGTGCAAAGTACATGCTTTCTTTTCTCAACATGTTAAGAACGTCTTTTTGCCAGTGCTCCATCTCAAATGACTGATCTTCTTTCTCATCGTAATACCTTCCGTGTTCGGATAAAAACTTTAGTATATCTTCTTCAGGCTCTGCCGGAACGCCTTTCGAAACTTCTTTTTTTTCTTCTTTGTAGCTATTTGAATCAAAGACTTCGTCTATTATCTCTTCTGAAAAACCTTTTTCTCTCAAAACTTCTTTCATGTCTTTTTCATCTTTGTCAACGTTTTCAACAACGTCTTCAACATACTTTTCCGGATGGTACTGGTTGATGTTGAACTCTACTGACAATATACTGTCGATCCATTTCTCAACTTCCTCTCTTTCAATATCAGGATCTTCCATATAACTCCTAATCTTTCTAGCGTTTTCTGAAAGAGTTTCAACAGCTGATTCTGCTTCTGTAAGTAGTTTGAACCATTTGTTTTTAGCGAAAAAGTCTGAGTGCCCTTCGACGTGGGCCATAACTAACTTCTGAACTACTTGGCTGTTGGATTCTTGAAGGTATGCGTGTGATGGGTCGCTGTTGATAACCATTTCGTAAGGTGCTGAGTTCAAAAAACGGCTTTTCTTGTAGGCCATGTCGTGTTTCATGCCCCATCTCCAGTGCGGATACCTTTCCTGGAATCCTCCGTAGGCTACTAAATCAGTTATGTCGTTGTAATCTACAACCCAGTTCTTTGTTTCGTAAGGCTCTAGTCCGAACTTTTTGGTAAGCTCTTTGATATCTTCTTCATAATGTGAAAGAGCGTCGGCCTTTTCATTTAGTTCGTTTTCTTTTTTGTAGGACATCTACTCACCACCTGCTTCTGTTGATAAAATACTGTATATCGAATCCATCACATCTTCTCTACTTTGAAGACGTACCACGGACAAATTATCCTTTGAATAATGGTCTTCTAAGTCGTTTGCCAGGTTCGCGTACCTTCCTCGGCCTCCGGGAGTCACTTGAGCATAAGCATGGTAGTTTACATCTATTTCCTCCATCAAAGGAACCATTCTGTCTTTTGTATCGTTTGAACTGTTCTCTCCGTCACCTCCAGCGAATATGTATCTGTTCCATGTGTCCCATGGAAACTCTTCTTCAAGTATCTCTTGAGCAAGTTCATAGGCAGAAGACACCTGTGTACCTCCTCCTGATTTTATGGAGAAGAACTCGTCTCTACCAACTTGTTGTGCTTCGAAGTCATGGGCGATGTATATGAACTCGGCGTTCTCATACTTTCCTTGTAAGTACCAGTCAAGCGGTACGAAAACTCTCTTTACAAGATCTCGCTTCTTCTCTCCCATAGATCCTGAACAGTCTCGAATATTAACTATTACAGCATTTTCAACGTATTCTTCCTCAATCTCCGGATGTTTAAACCTTTCGTCCTGCGGACTTACTTCTACATTGTTCACCGCGTTATGAACTATGTCAAACCTTGATACTTCGGAGTAAACTTCTTCAAGGTCTTCAAAACTATCGTACTCATTATCAAAACCTTTTTCCTCAAGCTCATCCGATAACATCTTCAGTTTAACAAAAGGGATGTTGTAATCTTTTTCAACCAAAACATGTTCATAAATCTCATCTAGATCCTTTCCTTTAACTTTTAACGCTTCCTTGACATACTCTTCATCATAGAAACCGGCTATTGCTCTCTGAATGCCTTTCTTAAACAGATAATCTCTGTCAAGGTTGGATCTAGGTCCGCTTCTAGCCCTGTCCTTGTATGCTCCTATGCTTTCTTCCTTAACTTCTTTTCCTTTAGGCTCCATTTCCGGAAGTTCTAATTCTCTTTCAAGTTCTTCAGCGAACTCTTCAGGATCCATGTTATAGTACCCGTGTTCTCCTTTATCTTCACCTGGTTCTCCGTCGCCTTCATCTCCATCACCTTCTCCCTGTTTTGGCTTACCTACAGGCTGACCTGGCTGAGGTTGACCTCCTTTACCTTGTCCTACACCTCCCATATCAGGCTTTGAGTACTTGAATTCAGGAAGGTTTACCACCTTGATAGGTATATTTATATCATCTGATTTCCCTATAAGATCTCCTTTCTGTATAAAATCAGCTAAATCTTCTCTTCTCTGTTTTCCTATCTCTTTAAACCGTTTGATATCCTCTTTTATACTCATTTTAAAACCTGTTTTACGTTATTTTTTTACCGATGTTTTTGTCAAGTGTTTTGAAACCGTCTGCTACATCTTTCAAAACTTTTACAGATGCTAATTCTGCCGATTTCTCAGTATAGCCTTTTTCTTTAACCATGTTGTTTATAGCTTTTTCTTTTACTTCCTCAGTATCTGTGTCTTTAGGAGGGTTCTCCCATTTTGTAGGGTCGAAGTTGTCCCAGTTCCTAAAAACTGTGTCCCAAGTATTTCTAACTAATCTGTCTTTCAGTACCGGTATTTTCGGTACATCTCTGGAGAAAACGAAGTCTTCTTTTTTTTCCTGTGCTATCTTTCTAATACCATCATAGATCTCTTTTTCACGGAACTCTTCAACCCTATCTCCGGCTTCTATACTGTCGTACTCTCCGTGCCCGAAAACTTCTAACTCTTCTATCTCGAAGTTTTTCATGAACAGTTTGTCGTTCTCACTAACTTTTTCTTGTGTATCAAGTTCTTCGTACCAGTCTGCAACGGATTCAACATACTTTACAATCTCTTTCTCAGAAGGTTTAAGATCGGATAACAATGAGTCTAAAACATCTTCTTCCTGCCTTCTAAGAACATACTTTTCGACTACCCTACCAAGTTGTGAGTATTTTTCTGCTTCTTTTCCTGAAATAGAGCTTTCCTTAAGGTTACCTATATCTGAAACCTTCTTTATCAAATCCTCTGGCATCACCGTATTACCGAACTTCCCTCCATTATTCCTTGCTTCGTCTTCAACTTTTTCTAATACCTTTTCTCTAGTATACGTTACAGGAACACCTGTTTTTCCGTCTTTTTTGTCGCTAAACTCAAAGTCTTCTTTAACCAGTTTCTTCAACCCTATTTTCAAATAACCTTTATCGAAAAGTTTTGCTTTATCAATCAGGTTGAAAGATCTTTCGCCAATACCTTGTACATCTTTTGAAATCTCCATATCGTCTTCTAATCTTGTTAAAACATTGTACATAGCAGCTGATTCTAAAGCATGTGGAGCTAGTTCTATCTCTTGATCCCCTACTTCCATCTTCATCGGTTCTGAGACTTTTTCTTCCATATCTTCTTCATCTTCAATATCCCAGACTTTGTAACAAGAAGATACTTCTCTTTTCAAAAGCTCTGTCTCTAAACTGTAGTTTGTAAGGTATCTGAAACGGTGTTTTTTCATCCTTCTTCTAAGTGCTCTAAAAGGGTCTTTTTCCTCCATCCCTTCGTTTTTTGAGAGGTTGTACTCAAGATCAGGGTTAGATATCAACATTATGACTGTGTCTAAGTCCATTTTCATTGAGTCGCCTATCTCTAACTGTTTTTCTTCAGGGATGTTAAGGAGTTTTTGAAGAACGTCTTGGTGTTGTAAAACATCTTCCATAACTGTAAGACCGTTGTTTCCCTGGGAAAATACTCCGCTGTATTCGAATACTCTTGGATCTCCTCTGCCGTACATCTTTATCTTTGTAGGATCTCCTTTCCACTTTCCAACCATTCTCTGTTTAGGTGATCCTTCATCTTCTGATTGTAGAACTCCTATCCCTTTTCCTCTTTCTACATGGTACTCTACTACTTTAAGCTCTTTCATACTGTTGAAAATATCTTTGTAGCCTTCTCTCCCTTTTTCTTCTAGAAACTTTCTATCAAAAGGCGATACTTCTCCTTCAAGCCTTATCTCTTCGCCTTTTTCCTGTTTAAGGCCTTCTAAGAAGTCTTCTCTTACTTCTTCGTAAAGAATTTTTAACGGATTTTCTTGTACCGGGCTTTTCACCCATTCTCCATCGTCTCCGTAAATCTTTTCTTTAGATTCAAACCCTATATCGCCTATACTGGATGAGTTACCTACTTTCCATGCTAATGTATACCTTTTTCCCTCTTCTGTCTTTGAGTACTGGTTGATACCGTTTATAAGGCATCTTTTAAGCTCTGATTTACCTGTTGCTGTAGGACCTACAACCCACAACATCTTATCTGTACCTCCTTTTCCTTCCGATATTTTTCTAATATCTTCTACAAAGGAGTTAAGCTGGTCTGTATTCCCTAGAACTGCATTTTTACCGTTGTTAAAAGGATCGTCGAAGAAGGCATACCTTTCTTTGACTTCTCCTTCTTCAACTACTTCTTTTTTCCCTTGACTCTGTATAGCTTCAAGGATATACTTTGCTGAGTGAGCTCCGTAAACCGGTTTTTCCGAAACTTTTTCTAAGTAGTCGGAAAACGGCATGCTGCCTTTCTTCTCTTCTTCCAGCTTTGTTATGTTGTCCGATATATAGGTCTCTACATCCATTCTTTTCCACCTTTACGGTTTTGGACAGTTTCAGTCCATTTCTTCCTGAGCAATCTTTGCTCCTGCAAAGTTCAGAACTTCTTTAGCTCCTCCCTGCGAGTAACCCATTTCTTTAAGGTTTTGTATCCACTCTGAATCTTCTATTTCATCGTCTGACTGTTTCACTAAGGCGGAAAAGTTTATGTTGTGTTTTTTGTCTTGCCAAGCTTTTTTCTCAACTGCTTGTCGAAGGTTTTCGTTCTCTGTTGGATCTAATGATTTATTGCTTCTTGCTCTTCTTGCTATCCAGTTGGATATTTCTCTTCTGAAGCTGTCTTTCATGTCTTTTGATATCTCTATCTTTGTCTCTATCTCTCTCATAAATGATTCGTCAGGGACTCTTTCCTTCTCTGTAAACTCGTCTTTCAAAGTTGTGTCGTCTATATACGCGGTTACTTCGTCTAAGTACTTTCCTCCAAGATCTTTTATCTCGTCTTCGTCGTAAGCTATGGCTCTTCTAACGTCGTTTTCAGCTCTGTGAGTGTACTCTTGTTTCACAAGATCCAGGTTCTGTATGTAATCCGGTAAGTCTTCGTCGTTTATTGTTCCTTTGTTCGGCATCTCCTGCTGAATTGTTTTGAAAACGTTTAAAGGAGTTACAAATTCTTTTCCTCTTCTGTTGTTAGACATTATAGCGTAGTTGATAGCTTCATTGATGAACCTTGGAGAGATTCCTTCCATGCCTTCGATAAACTCTGCTTTCTCATCTGATTCGTCTTTTATCTTCCTTAGATCGTATTTATCCCTTATATCTAGGTCATCTCCGTTGTAAAGCTTTGCTTTTTCTAAAAGAGAGATATCAAGGTTCTCTAGGTCTGAACCCTCAGGGAAGTCTGGTTTTTCAAGCCTTGACATAACTGCGAAAAGACCTGCCATATCTAATGTGTGTGGCTCTATGTGTGTGTTGTTGTCAGAGTTTTCTAAGCTTCTTTCATAGATCTGTGCTTCTTCTTCGTACTCTAAAATGTATGGAACGTCTATTCTAAGGGTTCGTGAGTTGAAAGCTTCCATTTTGTCGTCGTCTGCTTTTTCTTTCAGCTCAGGCATGTTAGTCCTTCCAACAATAACTGTGTCTATATCAACTTTCGGGTTGTTACCTCGTGGCTGAATCCATCTTTCCTCGGTTGCGTGCAGGAAGTCGTAAAGGAACTCTGTCTGAAGTTTCAACAGTTCTTCTCCGCTGAAAATACCACGGTTGGCGTTACAGAATGCTCCGGAGTATGAGAAAGCCCTTGGATCCCCTGGTCCGTAGAACTCTTTCTTTGAGACCATGAACTCTCCTGTAAGCTCTGATTCATCCTGGTTTTTAGGGTCTTGTGGAACAAATGTAGCGATAGCCTGTTTCCTGTTCTCATCTGCTACAAGTCTCTCAACTTCTATATGGTTTTCCAAGACTTTCCGAAGATCTCCGTCGTAACGCTCTAAAAGCTTCTCTTTGTAAAATGCTGATACAGGATCCATGTTCTGATCCATCTTTATCGAGTAGCTTTCTTCCAGATTTTCGTTCATCTGGTTCAAAACATCCTTTTTCATGTTCCCGTTTGGCAGAAGTACTAAAGGATCTTGGTTCATAGGGGAGACTACTTCATCTTCTCTAGGATCCTGTATCTTTCTCTTCCTCGTGTTTAGCTCGGTAAGGTTAGTCCATTTGAAAGTATACATTCTTCCTTCGTCCCTGCTAGTATAATCTTCAAAGTACTCTCTCACTCTTCTATCAAAGTGCGATTTAGCAGCTCCTACAGGTCCTGCTAATAGTATAAGTTTTTTCTTAAGCTCCATATCCTGTGCTCCGTTGTCCAAAATATCTACATATTTGTTAACGAAGTTGTGGAACTCATCTCCGTAGAAAACGTTTTTACCATCGTCCAGAGGGTCTTCTGTAACCATGTTGTACAGATCTCTTCCTGTTACAATCTCCTCCTTTTTCCCATACTCCTCAAACATGTCGGAGACTCTTTGGTAAGCGCTCCTTGAGATTTCCGGATTTTGTATTGCTTCTTCTATATACCACTCAAATGAGTGTGTTTTGTTCATGTCTTCAGGGATGCTATCCCTGTACTCTTGGTTAATCCTATCCATCAATCCGCTTTCTCCCATCTAATACACCTTAAAATTTTTCATTTTTTTAGTTCTAAACAATAATAATTTAGATTTACTATAATAACTAAACAATAACTTTTAAATAACTGGTAATTACTTGTAGTTTGTTTTACAATCATAAATTATCTTTTTTAACTATTGGTTTTATGGTTCTAAAAAACAGTAATCTCCCTTTTATTCCGACCCTATACTAAAAGAATATTTAAGTTACAACCTCTCAATAAAAAAGTATAGAGGGATTCCATGTTTGACGCTATAAAGAAGTTTCTAAACAATATTTTCGGAAGTAACAAAGATGTTTCACTCGGAATTTACGGTCCTCCGAACGCTGGAAAAAGCACTTTAGCAAACAAGATATCACTAGATTTATTAGGGGAAGAGTTAGGAGAGGTTTCAGAAGTCCCTCACGAAACTAGAGAAGTTAAGAAAAAGGAGAGAGCAGTACTAAAAGTTGATGATCAAGAAATAACGATGAATTTGCTCGATATGCCCGGAATCTCTACAAAAGTAGATTTTAAGGACTTCAAAAAGTTCGGTCTAGAAGACGACTCTGCTAAAACAAGAGCCAAGGAAGCTACAAAAGGTATTGTAGAAGCTATAAAATGGCTTGATGATGTAGATGCTTGTCTAGTAGTTTTTGATTCTACAAAAGATCCTTATACACAGGTTAATGTCACTATAATCGGTAATCTTGAGGCTAAAAAGATACCTATACTTGTTGTGGCTAACAAAATCGATTTAGAAGATGCTAACCCTGACGCTGTAAGGGATGCGTTCCCACAACATCCTGTGGTCGAAATATCTGCTAAGGAAGGTAAAAACATCAACAAGCTGTATGAAGAAATCATGCACCACTTGAGTTGAAAAATATGTCTAAAAAACAGAAAGGAGTTCCAATAGAGTTTATAGGAAAGGATTCTTTTGACGGAAGAAGTTTCAAGGAGAACCTTGAAATGATTATAGGAGAAGTGAAGAAAGGTAAAATACTGATTATGGACAACTCGCTCAACCCTAACAAGAAAAGAAAGCTTATAGAAAAATCTATGGAGTCTGTAAATGAAGATTTCTCAGGTATAGAGTTCACAAGCCTTGAAACCGGTGATTTCTTTGATAAAGCTTTAAACAAGGTGTATGGGCTACTTGGAAAGGATAGAAGGAGAGGTTTAACCATTATAGGAAATTCTAGAGCTATGGAAAAGGTGAAAGAAGACGAAACTTCTGTATCGTTTATTGCTAAAGGTATTCAGGGTGGTAAAGGTTCCTCATAAATGTATGAACTGCGGTAAAATATATGATGATGACTCAGAAGAGCTTGTTGAAGGCTGTGAATGTGGCGCTTCTGTTTTCATATTTGAAAAAGGTATAGGAGATGACTCAGAGGAGTTAGAAGACGATGTTTTACAGGAAGTTGATGAATTAATAAACAGCATTAAGAAAGGAGAGGAAGGTGAAGAGGTTAAAAACCTTGTTCTAGATCCTGAAACCATTGAGATCGAGGAAGAAGGCGTTTACTCTATCAACCTTAAAAAGTTATTAAAGAACGAGCCTTTGATTCTAGAAGTTAGGGACAACAGATACTTTTTACACCTTGCTTCAATGTTTAACAAGGAAGGAAAGCTGTCTACTAAAGATTTAGAAAACGCGGAGAAAGGTTAGCTCTTTCTCCGGTAAAAAGTTTTTTAGAAAGTTGTTACTTCTCCCTGGATGACTTTTTCCATAACTTCAGGTATTTTTCCAAGCCATTCCTCACATATTTTTGAGACTTCTTTTTCGGTTTCTTCCTCTTTCTCGCCGTTTTCTGTCTCAACTTCTATGTTTAATAACTGAGGCTCGTCAATCCTCTTACCTATCTGGCTTAGAATCTTAACAGTCGCTGATTCAACTGACTCAACATCTTTCACCACTTTTTCCGCTATATGTAGGCTTAAAATGTTGTAGATCTTTCCAACGTGTGCCACAGGGTTTTTACCGCTTGTAGCCTCTAATGACATCGGGTTGAAAGGTGTTATAACTCCGTTTGTCCTATTTCCTCTTCCTGTTGATCCGTCGTCTCCCATCTCTGCTGATGTACCTGTTACTGTAAGGTATACTGAGCCGTTTTCTTCATCATCGGCGGTATTGATATGTACTTCTACTTCCTTGTCTGTTAACTCAAATACTTTTTCTTTGATAAGTTCCAGAGTCTTTTCCTTCTTTTCTCTATAATCCTGTAATGATTCAACAAATCTGTCAACAAAAGCTGCTGCAACTGTGACAGTTACTTTTTCTTTCCGGCGGTATGCCATAACTTTGATATCTTCGCCGAGCCAAGGCATTTTTTCTTTAGTTTTCTTGCTGTTCAGAAAAGTTTCAATGTTATAAACTATTTCCTCCGTTTCTGTGAAAGGATAATGGCCTACTCCAAAGCTTGTATCGTTTGAGAGAGGTACTTTCTCTTCTCTACCATACATTTCTGTAAGGTCTTCGGATCCTTCTCCTATCCTTGAGTCGATTACAACATCTGTTTCAACATCTAAGTTGTTAATATTCTCGCTAATATACTCTTTTGCAGCTTTTATAGCTGTTCCGTGAATATTTATTTCTTTTTCGCCAACCTTTTGCGTTGCTCGGCCTCCTAGAAGAATATAGATAGGTTTAACAATTTTACCTCCTTTTATTTTTGGAGCGCTACGGCCTCCGATTATCTGAACTTCATCCGTGTTGTGGTGAGCAACAAAACCTAGTTCTTCCATGTATTTTTGGCTGAGAGCTCTGGAAACTGACTCTGAAATCCCGTCTGCTATAGAGTCCGGGTGACCTATTCCTTTTCTCTCAACCATTTCTACTTCCTTTTCTTCACTTCTCCTAAAATCTATATTTATCATTTTGTAACACTTAACGGTAAAATTACCTATTCACTGTTAAAACTTTTTCCACTACTACACACTTTAAAGAAAGGAAAAGAAAAGAGGAGTTTTTCACTCCTCCACAATGTATTCTCCTATGCTCTGCCCAAGCACACTGTTGTGCCGGCTAATCTCTAATAAAAAATCCTTGAACCCCTCCTTTGAAGAGTCTTCAAAAGATTTTTCGTACTCATAAAGAAGGAATGCTCTAACCAAGTCTTTGTTACTTCTTTCACTGCATACTTTTTTCGGTACTGAGAAAAAGTTACTGAAGACCTCTTTTGTAAACTCTTCTTCCTCTGCTTCCAAACTGTTCTGTAGATAATCTTCAAGCTTCTGTTTCAGATAATGTTCTCTCTGTGCTCTGATAACCTTTCTTCCTTTCTCTGTTGGGAAAAATCCTTCAATTAATGGTCTGTTAACCTCGTCATCGTTTATGTGCAACGCTTTGACAAGGTTTTCCTCTTTCATCCTGTTAACCCTTCTCCCAACCGTCTGGACAGAGAAACGTTTTTCAACAGGCAAACAGTCTAGTTCTTCACCGATTCTCCGATGGATTTCTTTTTTCCAGATCGGTTTTTCGGCTTTTTCTAAAATTTTTAGTACTGAAAACTGTTTTCTTTCAAAGTTTTCTTCTTCTTTATCAATGTTGCTTTGTTGTTTTTGTTTTGTCATCATTTAATTTTTTAAACAAGTTCTCATTTTTAAAGTTTTTATAATATAACAAAAATTTTCTTGTTTGGAAATACCTAAACCATATTTAAAAGAAAATTTAGAAAAATTTGTTAAACGCAGTAAAAAACCAGATCTCTGGTCGGGGGATTTATTTTCCCTCGGCTTTTGTTAATTTTTCGGGAGAAAAACTCAGCTATCTACCACAGTGTTCTTTACTTTCTTAAGAAAATCTTTCTGGTTGGAATGTTCTAATATGTCCTTTGCATCACGGAAATTCAGAAAAAAGCCTTGTGCATGCTCTTCATCAGGGTTTTGCGATGTATCAACTAATGCATCTTCAGGAACTTTTGCGACAAAACTT
>JALDAI010000007.1 GCA_022729285.1 Candidatus Nanoanaerosalina archaeon | reverse complement strand
TGGATGTGGGAGAAGTTGAAGAGTTTAGTCTAATGTTTTGGGCCCAGCCAGACAGTGAAAACGTTGGTTTAGCCTCAACAGATAATTTTGATTTAGAACTAAGTCCTGGACAGGTTTCTGCAAGCTTAGGTGGAGAAAGTGTTACAGAAAGTCTGAACTACGAATTAGGCGACTGGGTACAGTTAACCGCTCAATCGGATGGAGAAAGCCTTGAAGTTTTTGCGGACGGGGAGAAACTTGGCGGAGCATCTCTTACAACTCCTACTCCTTTCTCTGAAGGAGAAAACCTTGTTATTGGAGAGAGCAGCGGTAACAGTTTTGAGGGAACCGTAGATTTTATAGGAGTTCACAACCGGACAAACTCCGAGCTAGAAGTTGAATCAAGAGAGATGGCTAATGACTTTTCATCGTCCTTCTACAAAGTTGATGACCTAGTTGTAAACTACACAAACCGTGACACAGGAGTTACGATGGAGAATCATTCATTGAGCACAGTTATCAACGATGAAGTATCCTCTACTTACGGTTTTGGATACACAGATATAAGTGAAATACGTGTAGCGCTTGCTCAAGCACATGTTGCAGCACATCTACAAAGTATGTCAGGCATAAGTTATGAGAAGCGTTTCGAACTTTTAAGCGGCTCAGACTTTTTTTACATAACAGTTGACGATTAAAAAAAGGTGATAAGAATTCCTAAAATTACTATTGGACGGAGCGAAGGAGATATTGAAAAGTACGGATCTAAGAAAGGAACAGGTTATATCGGTAAACACCTTGTAGGAGATAAAGGAGAAGCTCACGTCGCTAACCCTATCTACATGGATCTTTCCCGTCCTCACGTAATAGGTGTTTTCGGTAAAAGAGGTACAGGAAAAAGCTATTCCATGGGTACAATGGCTGAAGAAATACTGAAAGCTCCTGAAAGCATATCCAACAATCTTTCCGCTATAATAGTAGATCCAATGGGCATTTACTGGTCTATGAAGTTCCCTAATGAAAATGATACAGCTCTTTTAGATGATTGGGGTCTTAAACCTGATGCGATGGACGTCCAGCTCTACATACCTGAAGGCCAGGCAGAAGAGTTCAGGGAAAAAGATATTCCTTACGATAAAACATTTACTATAAAGCCTGGAGAGCTTTCAACAAGCGACTGGGCCATGACGTTCGATATAAAACTGAACGAGCCACGAGGTATTCTTTTGGAAAAGGTTCTTAGAGACCTTGAAGAAGATTATGGCGAGGATTACAGTCTTGATAACATGGTGGAGTACGCTTCAACCCAGGGTGATTTCAAAGAAGAGACACGAAAAGCTTTGAAAAACAGGTTTAACGCTGCTAAAGAATGGGGTATCTTCTCAGTCGAGGGAAGCGAACTGTCCGAGTTTACAGAGAGAGGAACACTTACAATACTTGACTTATCCCTTTTCGGAGCTATAAGAGGTAGCTGGTCCGTTAGATCTCTTGTTGTAGGCCTTTTATCCAACAAGATACTAAGGGAAAGAATGTCTTCTAAAAGACTGGAGGAGATGAGGGAGATGGAAGGTATGCAGACCTCAGAGTCTCCTATTGTATGGATGTTTATCGACGAGGCGCACCAGTTCCTACCAAACGACGGCGAAACTCCTGCTTCAGATCCTCTACTTTCATGGGTCAAGATCGGTAGGGAGCCAGGTGTTTCCCTTGTACTTTGTACCCAGCAGCCTTACAAGTTAAACCCGGATGCTTTAAGCCAGTGTGACGTAGTTTTATCCCACCGTCTTACCTCAAAAGCTGATATCGATGCTCTGAAAAATATTATGCAAAACTACATGAGATACGATCTATCCACATACATCGACAACCTTCCTAAAGCAAAGGGATGCGCTATCTGCTTAGACGACAACTCTGAAAGAGTTTACAAGCTAAGGATGAGGCCAAGAGTAAGTTGGCACGCAGGAGGTACGCCTACCGCGATAAAAGATGAGTAGATAATTTTTAACTCCTCTACCCTTACTAAACCAGGTTTTCAGAAAAAAAGAAAAATGATCTTGAAACCTTTTTTTATTTTTAATAATGTAAGAAACCACTCAAAATTATGCCGGATTTTATATCACATCCTAGGATTAGAGAAGGCACTCTCCAGTCACGGACTTACCAGGAAGTTATAGCGGCTGAATCGTTTAAAGAAAACACTCTCTGTGTTCTACCGACAGGGCTTGGTAAGACGGCTGTAGCAGTTATTTTATCAGCACATATTTTGGAGAAAAAGCCTAACTCTAAGATACTTGTCCTAGCTCCTACAAGGCCTTTAGTAGAGCAGCATAAGAAAAGTTTTGAGGAAAAATTAGTTACAGAAACAGGTATATTCGAGATTTTAACAGGGAAGACCAGACCTGATAAAAGAGAAGAGATCTGGAAAGAGGTAGGAGCTTTCTTCGCAACCCCTCAAGTTGTTGAAAATGATATTATATCAGGAAGAATTGATTTAGAGGAGTTTTCATTAGTAGTATTTGACGAATGCCACAAAGCATCAGGAAATTATCCTTATACCTTCATAGCTGATTCATACGTTAAAGCACGAGAAGATGGACATATCTTAGGGCTTACAGCTTCTCCAGGAGGAAGTACTGAAAAAATTGAGAAAGTTATTGGAAACATCCACGCAACAAACGTTGAAGTCAGAACTGATGAGGATCCTGATGTAAAGCCTTATATCAAGAAGAAGAACGTTGAGTGGAAAAAGGTGCCGCTTAACAGGCACTTCAAAAGAGCTAAAAAGCATTTTGAGAAGGCTAAGAAGAAAAGAGTGAAGAAGTTGAAGCAGAAAGGCTTTCTGAAAAATAATGGGAACAAAGGCCAACTACTGAAAACCAGAAGCCATATACAGAAAAAGCTTTCTAAAAACAAAGATCCTGAGCTCTTCCAAGCGATTTCAGCAGTTGCAGCAGCTCTTAAAGCAGACCATATTCTGGAACAGCTGGAAAGCCAAGGAGTGGGTACGGCTTACTCATATATAGATAAGATGAAAAAAGATCCTGGTTCAAAGGCTGCTAAAAGACTTTTATCAGACAAAGATTTCCAGAACGGAGTTTCAGTAGTTGAGTGGATGTACAAGAACGATAAGAAACATCCTAAGATGGTTAGGCTGAAAAAACTGATAAAAGAAAAGCTAGGTAATGACAAGGAAAAGACAGCAATAGTATTTACGCAGTACAGAGATACAGTAGATCTTATAAAAGAGGAGATAGAAAGTATTGGGATTCCAGCGGAAAGTTTTAAGGGACAAAAAGAAGGTTTTACACAGAAAAAACAGGTTGAGATACTTGAAAGGTTTAGAAAGACAGATTTCAACGTCCTGGTATCAACCTCTGTAGGAGAGGAAGGTTTAGACATCCCTTCTGTAGATATAGTTGTTTTTTATGAGCCTATCCCTTCTGAGATCAGAACTATACAGAGAAGAGGTAGAACAGGTAGACAGGATGAAGGACATATCTATGTGCTTATGGCCGAGGATACCCGGGATGAAGGATACTACTGGAGCTCATACCACAAAGAAAAAAAGATGAAATCAGCCTTGAATAAGTTGAAGTCCGGTTCTAGAGATAAAACCGGTGACAACGGAAACGTTCTTGTCAACGGCCAAAAATCTGTTAAGAACTTTATGAAAAAGGACAAAGAAGGCGAAGAAAGTTCTGAAGGTCTCAAAATTGTGTGTGACGACAGAGAGCACAAAGTCATGAAAAAGCTTTCTAAAAAAGACCTAGAAGTATCATCTGAAAGACTTGATGTAGCGGATTTCCTGGTTTCAGACGACACAGCTATCGAAAGAAAAAGTGCTAAGGACTTTGTAGACTCAATAGTAGATAAAAGACTTTTCAACCAGGTTAAAAGTCTAAAGAACCAGTTTGAAACACCTGTAATAATTATAGAGGGTAAAGACCTTTACAGTCATAGAAATGTACATCCTAACTCTATCCGAGGAGCTATGTCCTCTGTAGCAGTTGATTACCAGATACCTATTATTTGGTCGTCAGGTATGGATGAAACAGTTGAGTACCTTAAGTCTTTAGCAAGGCGAGAGCAGGAGGAACGTGATAAAACAGTTTCTGTAAGAGGAAGCGTTAAACCTAAGACCGAGAAAGATTTGCAAAAATACATTGTTTCAGGACTTCCTAACGTTTCAGAAAAACTGGCTAAACGCCTTTTAGACCACTTTAATACGGTTAAAGATGTTTTTAATGCTGATAAAGAGGAGTTAACTGAGGTTGAAGGTATAGGGGATAAAAAATCTGAAAGAATCTTTGAGATAATCAACAGAGATTTTACAAGAGGTGGTTAAAGTCTTAACAATCGTAGGACTAGACCCAGGAACTGAGACAGGGATAGCGGTAATCAGTTTGGAAGGGGATTTAATAGCTACAATAAGTGAGAAAGAGCTAGGTAGAGACGGTATCTCAGAGTTCATAATAAAGTATGGAACTCCGTTAATTTTAGCTACAGACGTAAACCCTACTCCTTCAACGGTTGAAAAAATCGCTTCAACGTTTAATGCCGAGGTTTACACCCCTAATAAAGACCTTTCATCGGATAAAAAAGATTCTCTTGTAAAAGATTTCAAGGACGGGAACCTTACAAGCCATTCAAAAGATGCTTTAGCAGCAGCTCTACAGGCCTTCAGGGCTGAAAAAAGTATTATAAACAAGATAAGTAAGAAAACTTCTGGGATGGATGAGAAAGAGACAGAAAAAGTCTTTAATAAAACAGTTAAACAGGGTAAAAGCATTAGTAGAGCTATTAGAGAAGTTGAAAAACAGGATGAACCTGTTAAAAAAGAAACTTCTACGGATAAGAAGGAGCAAAGCATTGATTGGGAGTCAAGGGCTAAAAGGCTGGATAAAAAGCTTAAAAGAAGGGAAAAAGAAGCTGAAAGACTGAGAAACTACTCAAAAGATCTTAAAAAAGATCTAAAAAAGTCTGAAGATGAGAAAAAGGAGCTTTTATCAGGTAGAAGACGTGAAATAGAGAAGGATGAAGAAGTATTAAAGTGGAAGAAAAAGTATGAAAACGTTTTGAAACAGAATAAAAACCTTAAAAACACTGTTGAAGGTTTGAAAAAAGGTATTAAAAAACATACAAAAGGTTTAAACCAAGTTTTAGAGGGTGCAAACTTATACAGAATCTGTAACAACCAAGATGAGGCTGATAACGTTGAAGGACCCATACTTTTTGTGCATAAAAACGTTTTAGTAGATCCTTCTCCGGAAGTAAGTGTAGTAGTTGTCTCTAAAAAAGATGATGAAAAATTCTACTCTGATAAAGGGTTTAAAACAGTTTTAATGGATGATTTAGAAGGAGTTAAGCTCTCTAATTACTTTATTGTTGATGAGGAGAAAGTTTTTGAGTTGGTTGAGGACCGTACTGAAAAGTTTTTAAACTGGTTAGAGGATTATAGAGGTAGAAGATGATAAAAAAACATCTCCTATCCCTTCATGAAAAAAAAGAAGAATGGGAGGAAAAACTTACAAACCGTCAGAAACGCTTGTTAGATACGTTTAAGTTTCTTTTAAAACTAACTATCTTGTCAATTCCTTTGTATATCCTTTCAGCTATCGAATGGAACCCTATCTTTCTAAGAAGTTTAAACGCTTCTATAGTAACTGAAATATTATCTTTACTAGGATTAAACGTTGAAAATACCGGCACGTTTATCCTTTTAGAAGATCTCACGATAGATGTTTCAACCGATTCAACCGCTTGGAAATCAATGTTAGCAGTAACCGCTCTTGTATTAGCAACTAATTTTAAACTCTTAAGTAAACTTAAAGGAGTTTTTATAGGAGTTTTAACAGTGTTTACAGCAAACCTTGTTAGGATAAGCTCCATGGCCTACCTTGTTACAGTCTACAACATCGATTATGAGTTCATACATACTTTTCTATGGAGATGGGGGCTTATGTCCATAGTTTTTGGTTACTGGATTATCTGGTTTAAGTTATCTGGAGAAAACGAAGCGTTATGATGAATAGGCTTTAATAACCGAGAAAATCTTAGTTTAATTTTTATATTAAAGGACTACCTAACAAATAATATGACAGAGCAGGATACTGAAAAGGGGCGAGAACAAATGAATGAAAACAAAAATGAGGCAGAAAAAAATATTGATAAGTTAAAGGACTTGATGGGCGGTGAAGAAAGCGGAGGAGACGATAATATACAAGAGAAACTTGTTGATGTCGATAAGAAGTTGAAATACCTATACGGACAGTACAAAAAGATGAAAAAAGAGGTTTCAGAGGTTAAGAAACTTAAGAAAACAGTTAAAAAATTAGAGAAGAACATCGGCTCTGTCAAAAATGTTAGTTCATCAAGCGAAGCTCCTGATGGATTGAAAGAAAAAGTAGAAGATTTAGAGGAAAAAATCCATATATTAAGGGATAAGATACAGGAGATGGACGGTGAGAAAAGCGGAGAAGGATCAAAAACCTCTAAAAATGTTGAGAAGTGTTTAAAGGAGCTTACAGAAAAAACTGATGAAATAAAAGTTCTTAAAGAAGAGTTAGAGAAGTTGAAAAGTGAAGGAGCTCAAAAAGTTGAGGTAGAAAACCTTGACGAAGCAGTTAAGCAAAGCATCTCCCAAAAAGTTGAGGAAGGTCTTCCAAGCCATGAAAGTTCAGAAAAGGTTGAAGAGCTTTCCAAAAAAGTTTCTAAGATATCCGACAAGCTTGAAAGTATTGGCGGAGACATAGATGAAGCTGGTAAAAGTAAAGAAGCAGGCGGAGATTACAACCTTTTGAAAGAGAGATTAGAGAAGTTAGAGTCTGAAATTCCTTCAGAAGAGAAGTTGAAAGAGATCAAGGAAGGTTTGGAACAGACAGAAAGTATTGATAAGAAGATAGATGACTTGGAAAAAAGGTTTGATAAAGGGTTTGAGGAAAGAATCGATGAGATAAAGGAACAAGTAAAGGAAGAGCTTAGAGACAATCTTAACCGAGAGATAACCGAGCTTGACCAAAAACTTGACAGAATCAAGAGAAAAAGGCTTGACCATGTTATCAAGAATAAGCTTAGGGAAGAAATAGATGACAGAACTGATTTAGAGGAGAGAAGCCAAGAAATTGATGAAAAACGGGAGCAGTTCAAAGAGATTCTGGAAAAAATTGAGAAAAACATTGAGAAAAAAGATTTCTCAAACGAAACTGTTAAACGTATATTCACAGCGTTTAAGAAAGAGACAGAGCTTTATGAGAACATAAAAACCGATCTTGACAACCTGAGAGTAGATCTTAAAGACTGGACAAGAACTGCTAAGTTCGAAATCGAGGACAAGGTTAAGGAAGAGACAGCTAAGTTCGGTAGCGACAAAGTGAAAGAAATTCGGATGAAGGTTCAAGAGATTAAGAAGGAACTTTCCGATAAAGTACATGAAGAACTTGACCACATGGAGGAAGAGAAAGAAGCATTGTTTGAAGATGTTAACGAAGAAAAAGAGTTCTTGTTCAAAGAGTTTGAAGAAAAAACTAGTAGTTTGGAACAGGTTAAAGAAGAGCTTTTAGCCGAAAAAGAAGCTATTAGGGAAGACATTAACCAGAAGTTTGAGGAAGCTAAAACAGATGTTTTAGACCTTGTTAACGACTTAGAAGTTGATATAGATGAGAAAGTAGGGGAAGCTTCTGAAAGGATTTCTGAGTTTGAAGAGGATAAGAGGAAGATAATAGAGGATATCAAAGAAACTCTTGAAGATGAAACCACAAGCTTGGAAGAAGAGTTTGAAGCATTAAAAGGAGAAATTGAGGAGAAAAGAGATCTTTTAGAAGAAGACTTTGAGAACAAGATGGAAGAAATCTTCATGAAAAAGGAAAAAGCCATCCTTGAAATGGAGGATGAGATAGCTGAAAAACAGGATGAGTTACAGGAGTTAGAGAAGGTTATACGGGATAAAGAACAGGCAAGGATCGAAAAGATCGAAGAACTAGAAGATAGGTTAACCCGTATAAGAGAAGAAATTCTTGATGAACAGGATAGAAGAACCGGAGAGTTAGAAGATAAAGTAAGCCGGATTAAAAACGAGCTTCTGCAGGAACAAACCAAGAAAACTGATAAGTTAGGTAAGAGAGCAAAGAACCTAGCTTCAAAAGTTAACTCTTTAAAAGAGCAGAACAAACAGTTTGAGAAAGCTCACCTAAGAGTTGACAAAAACTTGGACAAACTAAGTGATAAATCAACAGAGAACAAGTCTTCGATAAAAGTGGTTAAAGAAGAAGTTGAAAAGTTAAGAACACAGGTTGAAGAGAACAAAAAACTTATTGAAAACATTGAAAGCCAGATGAACCAGTACGACAATAAAAGACCTACAGTAGTAGATTAAAAGGTTAATAGAGGGTTTAAACCCTCTGATACAGCTTTTTCTAAGTAATTAAGATTTTTATAGAAATAAAGAAGAGGTTAGGAGCTAAGAAGTTACTTCTTAAGCTCTTTCTTGATCTTTTCAAGCTCTTCGTAGATATTTATCAGTATTATCGATGATAGTAGAGTAGCTCCAATTAAGAGTATTATCAAAATATCTAGGACTATAAACTCCATGTTGATAGCGGTACCTATCCCTGATAAAATGATGTAACCGACTATTACTAGTATAGCAATCGCTAAAACAATATAACCTTTCAACATCTTCATTCCAAACATTTCAAGCTCCTCAAAGAAAAATTGTCTTATCTAGTATTTAAAATTAAGTTAGTTTAACCGTTAAAAAAAGAAGGAAAAAAGGGTTTTAACCGATGAAAGATGTTTCAAGTTCTCTTTCACCGACCTCTTCCTCAAGATGGTTTTTAAACTCTTGTAGGCCAACTCCTCTGACCTCTTCTTCAGAACGGTCTCTTACTGAAAGTTCACCCGATTCTGCTTCATCAGAACCAACTATAAGCATGTAAGGAACCCTATCATCGTGTGCTGCCTGGATCTTCTTACCAAGAGTCCAAGACCTATCCTCAACACTTACTCTGAACTCTGATAACTCCTCTTTAACTTTTTCAGCGTAACTAATCTGGTCATCGCTTACAGGTAAAACCCTGACTTGTTCAGGAGCAAGCCATGTAGGGAAGTTACCGCCAAAGTGCTCGATTAAAACTCCTAAGAACCTGTCATAACTTCCTAGAAGTGCTCTGTGAATCATAACGCATCGGTGTTCCTCGTTATCCTCTCCTTTGTAGTTTAGATCGAAAGCTTCAGGCATGTTGAAGTCAAGCTGGATAGTTGGTCCGTCCCAACCTCTTCCAAGAGCATCTATCATCTGGAAATCTATCTTTGGACCGTAAAAAGCAGCGTCCTCAGGTTCAAACTCCCATTCGACACCTGCTTCCTCAAGAACCTTTTGCAACATGTTCTCCGACTTCTCCCATATTTCATCGCTTCCCATGTATTTTTCAGGGTTCTTTGTAGCAAGTTTGATAGAGTACTCCATGTCCACAGTGTCAAGGATCTGTATAGCAGATTCTAACAGTTTTTCAACCTCTTCCTTTATCTGATCAGGCCTGACGTAAAGGTGAGCGTCGTCCTGAGTAAACCCCCAAACTCTGAAAAGACCTGATAACTCTCCTTTCTGCTCTCTCCTATAAACCGTACCGTCCTCAGCATACCTGATAGGTAGGTCTCTATAACTTCTGGATTCACTCTTGTAGATTAAACAGTGTCCAGGACAGTTCATAGGTTTCATACCGTACTCATCATCGTCGACATCCATCAAAAACATGTCGTCACGGTAGTTCTCATAATGGCCTGACTTCTTCCAAAGCTCAGTTTTGTAGACATGAGGCGTCTGAACCTGTCTATGATCTAACTCATCGTTTATCTCATGCATATAGCTCTGCAACTCGTTTATAATTGCTTTACCGTTAGGTCCAAAAAGAGGAAGGCCTGAACCGGCTATCTCCTCTATTCTGAAAATACCCATTTCCTTACCGATCTTTCTGTGGTCTCTTTCCTTAGCTTTCTCCCTGTTCTCAAGGTATTCTTCAAGATCTTTTTCACGGCTGAAAGCAGCTCCGTAGATCCTTGTATGCATTTCGTTGTCTTCATCACCTCTCCAGTAAGCTCCTGAAATGCTTAATAACTTGAAAGCCTCTAATTCATCAGTAGATTCTACATGAGGGCCTTTACAAAGATCTATAAACTCTCCTTGCTTGTAAAAAGTAATTTTTTCCCCTTCATCGTTTAACTCTTTCAAGAGCTCTAGTTTGAAAGGCTGGTTTTTCAAAAGCTTTTCAGCTTCTTCAAAGCTTTTTTCAACTCTCTCAACCTTTAGACCTTTCTTAACAATCTTTTTCATCTCTTCCTCAACTTTTTTGAGATCTTTCTCCTCAATACTTAGATCCGAAAAGTCGTAGTAAAACATTCCGTTTTCAGCCCATTTACCCATTCCTAAGCCTTTTTCACCGAATAAGTTGTTTACAGCATGGGCTAGTACGTGTGATGCCGTGTGCCTCAACACCTTTAAGTAGTCGTCGGAGCTAGGAGTAACGATTTCTATAACACTGTCTTCTTTTATCTTGTGCTCCTTTGCAACAAGCTCTCCATCAACTCTTCCTGCTTTACAGTCGTTTCCTAACCCTTCTCCAATACTGTATGCAACTTTTTCAACAGTTACACCTTTTTCATAACTTCTCTTTGAACCATCCGGAAATTCTAGCTCTACTTTTGACATAATAAAACCTCTTTAGAACAAACCTGAAAGATAGAAACTCGGTGAAAAAACATATTTTTTAATAAATCTAAGAAATATCTTCTAAAACTACCGAAGTGTAAGACATCCACCCTTCATTGCTGAACAATTTAAAAATCAATACTTAAAAAGGTTTTGAAAAAGTTTCTTTAGCTCCATACACCGGTTCTTAACTCGTATGTAGTAGAATTACCTAATCCGTCTAAAAGGTTTACAGGCCTTTCCATAACGAAAATGTTCTGGCTTGACGGAAGGTTGGTACCTGCAGAAAACTTGTCGCCCATAGTTATGTTGTAGCCCATCTCCATGATACCAAGGATATCAGCAAAATCTCCTCGGTCGTAATCCTCATACTCCTGTAAGAACTGTTTAGAAACTCCTTCAACCTGTGAAGAAAAGCCTAAACCTCGGATACCCGGTTCAAAAAACATTCCTTTGACACCATCAGAGTTAAAGTCTCCGAAGAAAAACATGCTCTCAGCTCCTCCATGGCTAACTTCGAAAAAAGTGTTTCCACCGGAAGAAGAAATACTGAAACTCATTCCATCATTGAGGAAAATAACGTCTTCCTGACCGTAAAACAGAACGTAGTCAGCTGTATCGGAAACAGGGCCTTCTCCTAAGTCAAAACTCTCTTCTCCGCCTTGGTAATCTCCATAAACTCCTTGGTCATATGTAGAAGACATGTTGAACTCAAAATCATCGCCGTTAGAAAACTTTACAGAAGGAGACTGTTTGAAAAACCTTGTTTCAACACCGTCTTGGACAGCTTTCTCTCTTACAGGTCCTGAAAAGACTTCAGGTTCAGAGTTAACATCTAAATCCGCTTCTTGGATAATACTGCTACCTGAAGAAGACAAGGATGTTATACCTCTCTCATCTAACGTCGCTTCAACAAAGTCTCCTTCGACAACTAGTTCCCCGTTCTGTTCCTCAGAAAATCTTTCATCACCATAAGCCGGCTCTAAAACTCTATCATCGGATAAAAATATTCTGTAAGAATCTGAAGTATCTCCTACGAAAGCAACGTCCGGGTTATACTCTCCTACCTGGAAACTATGAGGATAGTTACCGCTTAAAACCCTTGTTGTACGGTTATCCGCTTCAAGAAACGTTATTTCATAAGGATAGTTTTCAACATTAAATTCGTCGTCCTGTAAAACAGAGTAGACACTACCCGACCAAGAACCTGAGCGGACAAAACGTTCACTACCAATTATTGCAGAACTCCTAACCTGTTCGCCAAAAGGGCTTGAAGGAGTTGAAAGATCGATAGCGTAAAACATACCGACAACAGCGGTTATAACAAAAATGGACATAGCGATAGCGAAGTCAACGCCAACGGTCTGCCCTTTCCTACTTCCCATAAAAACTACTTATCCACCACAGTATAAACTTTTTGCGGCAATTTTATGGAGTGATTCTTTCAACTTTGTAGTATGTGACACCTTTCTCAGAATCGACTACTCCCCACAACATAGTAGCTCTGATGTTTTGAGCCAGTCTTACAGCTCTTGACATCTCAGCGAAAGACAAGTTGTGATCTTCAGGAACAGAGTGTACAACCCACTTAGTATGCTCTTTCTGATCCTTAGGTCCGTCTTTGTAAGGATTAACCCCTCTTGGATAAACTCTGAAGTGTGCGCCAAACTTAAAGCCGGATTTAAGTATATAACCTCTCTCCCTTAGGTCGGAGTAGACAACAAACTTCTGTTGGAACTCATCATCGTAAGAACAAAACTTTGAGAAAAGCTCTTTTCTACCGTACTCCTTATCATCATCTTTTACAACTAGTTCATCCCGTTCAACAAGGTGCATAGCCTCGCTTAACGAAAGATCTACGTGGTCATCAAATTTTTTGCCGTAGTACAGCTCGTTATGAATGTTTTCAAATCCTTCCCAAACCCTTACACGGTCCTGTAAAAGGAACCCTTCAACTTTCTCTTCTCCAGTCATAAAAACAATTAACGAAGACCGAGATTTAAAAAGAATGATAGGCCGGGGTTAAAGCCCGAGTCTTTCACTGTCTTTTTTCATCGCTTCAAGACCTATCTCAACAAACTTTTCCAGAGATAGACCTAACTTTTCACAGAAACGGATCCTATCCCTATCGATAGAGCTTGCGAAAGACGAATCATCTATCTTCTTCATAACAGACTCAACCCTTACCTGATCAATCTTTGAATCAGGCATTACAAGAGCCGTAGCAACTATAAGCCCGGATAAAGCATCTGAAGCTATCAGCCCATAATCTAATTTTTTCTCAGGCTCAACCTCGGTGTGTTCAAAGTTGTGTGATAAAATAGCGTCAGCCACTTTTTCAGAAACAGTTTTTTCAACCATTTCAGCAGAGACTTTTCCGTGTTTTTCAGGATCTTCCTTTGTCTTTTCGTAATCTACATCGTGTAACATACCGGCTCGGTACCACTCATCCTTTTCCTCACCTAAATCCTCTGCTAAAGCCTCCATTATATCAGATACAGCATACATGTGTTTACGGAGGTTTTTATTGGACACGTTTTCCTTGACAACATCGACAGCATCTTTTCTAGAAATCATTGTTTAACACCTAACATAAGTCTTGGAAAAACACTGACAGCCCATCATTAAAAAAACATCGTGGCAAACATGCGAACTATTTAAAAAATCCCGTTTCCCTTATTAATGCGAAGGTGTACAAGATGAAGTTTAAAATTCAAGGAGCAGCAGAAGTAGGAAGAGAAACTCTACCTTTTGAAAAAGAAATTGAAGCAAAAACAGAAAAACATGCTAAAGACGTTGTTTACAGTATTTACGGAAGTAAACACGGAGTAAGCCGTTCAAAAATCGAAATAAACAGTATTGAAGAACTTTAGAGGTTGAATAATGGATCAACAACAGATGCAGCAGAAAGTTCAGCAGTACCAGCAGATGCAAAAAGAAATCCAAGAGCTTCAGAGCTATAAAGAAGAAGTTAGCAATGACATAGAAGAGATTAGGACAACAGAAGACGCAATCAACCAGATAAAAGATACAGAAGAAGGAGAGGAGATAATGGTTCCTCTTGGCTCAGGAGCATACATCAAAGCAGAGCTTAAGAAAGTTGACGAATTTATCGTTAACATCGGTTCTGATACATACACATCAAAGAAGCCTGAAAAAGCTACAGAGCTGCTTTCAAGGAGAATGAAAAAGCTGGAGAAAGCTAAAAAAGAAATTCAGGAAAAGATAGATGAAGATAATAAAAAAATGCAGAAACTTGTCCCTGAAATTCAGAGAATGCAGCAGCAGATGCAAGGCAAGTAAAGATGTTTGAAAAGCTCAAAAGCTCTATAAAAGATTTTTCAGGCAAGGTTCAGGAAACTGTTGTCGAGAAAGAGATAAGCGAAGATATTTTGGACAATATTCTTTTCGACTTAGAGCTTGAGCTTTTACAGAACAACGTTGCACAGAAAGTTGTTGATAAGATAAAAGAAGATCTTAAAGAAGAGCTTCTTGGAAAAAGCGTTAAAAGGACAAAAGTTGAGCAGAACATTAAAGAAGCGTTTAGAAACAGTATAAAGGAAATCTTAGAGAAACCAAGTATAGATCTTAAAGAGCTTGGTAAAGATGGAGAACCTTCTCTTATACTTTTCATGGGTTTCAACGGTAGCGGTAAAACCACTTCATTAGCGAAGATAGCTCACCGGCTTAAAGACGATAAAAAAGTTGTTTTAGCAGCCGGAGACACTTACAGATCAGCTGCAATAGACCAGTTAGAAGAACACGGTCAAAACCTTGGTTTAAAAGTTGTGAAACATAACTACGGAGCTGATGGAGCAGCAGTTATCTACGATGCAAAAGAGCACGCTAAGAAAGAAGGATACGACATAGTTCTAGGAGATACAGCAGGTAGAAGCCACTCAGATAAGAACTTGATGGAAGAACTAGCAAAAGTATGCAGAGTTAACAGCCCGGATCTAAAGCTTCTAGTAGTTGATGCATTAGCAGGGAACGATATCGTTGAACAGGCAGAGAAGTACGAAGAAATAGGCTTTGACGGGATCATCGTGACCAAAGTTGATGTCGATAAAAAAGGCGGTGCGACACTGAGCCTGAGCTACTTGACCGGTAAGCCCATACTGTTCCTAGGAACAGGGCAGGAGTACGGAGACCTTGAAGTATTTGATCCTTCAGAGATGGCTGAAAAACTTATGGAGTAACCGAAACAGTTTAGAAAGAATTCGTTTTTGCCTAGATAGTTTTCTCAGACAACATTTTTTTATTCTAACAACTTTACCTGGCTCCACCTATCAACTATTATCTGAGGAGATCCTTCATAAATATCTATCTCTCCGTGTAGCTTAACGGAACTGCCTTTAGAAATATTCAGGTTCTTAAAAACTTGTTTTTCCCAGAAAACAGCTGTGAAACAGTGGTCGGGAAACTTTTCACCAAAGTTTACAAAAACTCCGTCACCAAAATCATGGGTTCCCGATACTTCTCCTTCAACCACTTTATACTCTTCAGAATAATTTTCAACACCGCATACATCTTTAACCTCATAATCAGACCAGTGACAGCCTCTACTATTTTTCCAAGCATCCATTTCAGCCTCGTAAAAATCCTCCATAAAACTGTCGCCATCATTTATCACAACTACGCCATGACCTTTTTCAACCATTTTCTTGTTTATGTTCTCATCACCGACAAAAATATGTCTAAGAATCCTCCCGTAAACATCCCTGTCCTCGCCTTGCCTAACTAGTTCCACCTCACTCCCACCATCCAAAAGAGCTTCCAACATCTCAGTATCCTCTTCAAAACATCTTTCATAAGTTTCATGGCTATCAAAACCTAACAAACGCACCCTTTCACCATCTTCTAAAACAACAGTATCCCCGTCTATAACTCTTTTAACCTCAGCAGATTCGTTACTGTGTTCAAAACGGGATAAAGAATTTCCATAATTATTTGTGTAGAAATCATGTGCTAAGAGACCTACTGAAATTATTACTAGAGAAGCGAAGATTATGTAGTATACTTTATCCATACCGTTTAATTCGAGGCATAGTTTATTCAAACAGGCACTTATTGAACCGGTATAGGAAAGAAGGAAATGAAAATATTAAACCCATCCAAACAAATACTTTTTCATGGACGGAAAAAAGGTTGGAAAAACCGTATTTTTATCAGCACTAATTCTCCTAATTTCTGTTGTAGGCGTTTCACAGAGTATAGACTCAGCAACCGTCCGTATGGAATGGGAAGACGAAGTATTTGATAGAGAAGATGAGTCAGAAGAGGATTTTGCATACACAGTTTTTGATAATGATGCAGGAAGTATTTTAGCAGGGATCATAAATTATGGAGAGTTCTCAAGTATCGATTCAGACACTCTAACAACTTCGGAGATGACACAGAGCTTAAACGGAGTACATAAATCCTCTTTTATAATACCTATAGCAAGAGCTTCATCATCAGACGTTGAGGATAGAAGCCAGTACATAGGAGAAGGCTTCCACGATACAGACGAGTTCTTCGAGTTCGCTAACCCTAACTTTGGCAGTAGCTTAGCAGAAAACAACCTTGTTAGAGCAGTTTTAAGTTATGATACTTCTGATATAAGGTTGAAAGGTTTTAGAAGACCTATCACAACATCTGAGACAATTGATATTATTAACGAAGGAAGAGAAGACGGTTCCACCATCATAAGTATTGAAAGGTAAATTTTTACTCCTCGATTCTTGCCATAACCTGTTCATGTAACTGTTGAAGCCTTTCCTTCTTATCATCCATTCTTATAACATCGGACTGACCTTGTAACACTAAAGAGTGTGAGAAAGGTGAAGGAGCGTCAACATCCCTTATAACAACTTGTATAGACTCGTCTTTTATGCCTTCAACCACTTCCTCAGCATGTATAACATCCATAGCATCCTCCATAATCTCCCTATAAGTTTCCTCGATTAAAGGGAAGTTCTTATCAATTTTTTCACATGCCGCTAACAAGAAATGCGACTTCATCTGTTGTTGTCCAACAGTCTTAGACCTTCCTTTGTAATTCCTAAGAATCATGAGAGACCTTCCGGCAACGTGTCTAAACCTTCTCTTCATGAGCTCAGTTTTTCTCACAGCATCTTTCAAAATCTTTCTTAAATCAGATTCAACAAGTCTATCAATAATATTTCTAAGGTCAAAAGGCCTTCTAGGACATTTCAGGACAAATCCGTGGTCGTCCACAACCATGCCGATGTTAGAACCCACCTCTTTTGAGACGATGTTTGCAAGTATTCTACATAGAGCATCGTTGACCTCCCTGCCAAAAATCGTGTGGAATACGATGTTCATCTTGTTGTCCTCATCGATAAACCTTTCAACAAATATCTTTTTGTCAGAAGGTACAAAGCCCATGTATCGGTACTGCTCGCTCACGTATGACAGTAAAGAGCTAGCAGTGTTCGAGTCAACATAATAGTTTGAGAATATCCAGTCAACAATCTCCTCGTCACTGAAACCCATCTCTATCTGTTTCTCAATTTTTGAACAGAACTCACCGATGTTCTTACCAAGATCGTAGGACAACGGAAGCATCTGGGAGTACCATGCAGGAACCGTAGGACTTCTCTCAGGAACCGCATCGACATACACTTTCATACCCCTCGCATAACTGAAACGGTAAGTAGAACCTCCTAACACAAAGACATCGCCTTTAGTAAGTCTGTCGAGAAATCCTTCATCCAGAGATCCTATACGGTTACCGTTACCTCTAAGAACTACTTTGTAATGGGATTCGTCAGGTATAGTCCCTATATTTGTCATGTAGATAACTCTTGTCATACGGCCTCTCCTGCCGAAAACAGTTCTATCAGGATTGTCATCGTCCTCATCTACCCAAATCTTTCCATAAACGTACTGGTCCTCTAGTTCAGCATACTCTCCAGCCACATAATCAAGAATTTTACCGTAGTTCTCCCTGTCCAAGTTTTTGTAGTTGTAAGACCCTCTAATAACGTTGAAAGCTTCTTCAACACCCCAGATCTTGTTACAAGCCATACCCACTATGTGTTGGGATAGAACATCAAGACAGTTAGTAGGAATCCTAACCCTGTCCATATTGTCTTCTTTAGCATCTTTAAGTAGGACAGTACATTCAAGAGCGTCATCACGGTCCATCACCACCATCCTTCCTTTAGCGACTTCATCAAGCTTGTGACCGGACCTTCCAATTCTTTGAACTCCTCTAGCAACTCCTTTAGGCGATCCCATCTGAATAACTAGATCTATGTAACCAACGTCGATACCTAGCTCAAGAGATGTGGAAGTAACAGCTACTTTCAAATCACCGTTCTTCAAAGCTTCCTCAACCTCGAAACGTTTATCACGGGACATAGAGGAGTGGTGAGCACCTATGTTGTCCTCGTAAAAATCAGGGAACCTGTTCTTCAAGTTGTTAACAACCCGTTCAGTAGCCGCTCTAGTGTTAGTAAAAATTATAGTCGACTCATGATCCTGTATCAGCTCATGCATCTTCTTGTAAGACTTAGAGCGTACAACATTAGGCTCCGTATAAATTATATCTTCTACAGGAGATACAACCTCTAAATCCATCATCTTAGAAGCCGCTACATCCACGATGTTACAGCCTCTAGTAACTTTTTCACCATCTTCACCATCCTTGTAACCTACAAGGTACTTAGCAATCTCCTTTATAGGTGCTTGAGTTGCTGAAAGACCTATCCTTGTGAAATCGTTGTTAGCCATTTCTTGAAGCCTTTCAAGCGATAAAGAAAGGTGTACACCTCGTTTATTGTCGCATATTGAGTGGATTTCATCATTTATAACGTACTTTACATCCCTTAAGCTCTCCTTAAACTTTGGTGAGTTCAGTATAATACCAAGGGATTCAGGAGTAGTAATCAGAATATGTGGTGGTTTCTCCCTCATCTTCCTACGCTCATTCTT
>JALDAI010000006.1 GCA_022729285.1 Candidatus Nanoanaerosalina archaeon | reverse complement strand
ATAAGGGTATGCTGGTTGATATAAAAACTGTTAATAGCCCTGTTTTTTTGTTAAATAGTTTTTTGGTAAGAGTATAACTAGATATAATAAAAATCGCTAAAAGTATATGGTTTTGTATTAAAGCAACTTCCAGTGAAGGCTGTAAAAAGTTGAAAAGCATTCTTGGAAATAAATAAGGTATGTTGGGATAAAAACCTGAGAAAAAAGTTTCTAAGCTTGTTATTTCTGATGAAAGTGCAAGATTACGTAGTTCATGGTGGTAGATGCTGAAGTTGTTATTGATTACATAAAGGCTTAAAAAAAAGAGTGAATAGATAAATTGCTATAAGTATCAAAGTTACTTTTTTTGAGCTGATTTGTCCTTCTTCAGCCATAATTTTCTTTTGTCACCTTATTAATATTTTTTATTTGATTTAACTCATGAGAATCGTTTAATCGTCCTTAAGCCACATATACTCTTTTCCGAACCATCTGTTCGCTACAAGTTTCAAAAATTCAATAAACACCATTGTAATAACTGCTACGCCTACTCCTATACCCCAATGGTTTAGTTGTAACGGTACATGTTCAAAGAGCTCTGCAAGAGGGGTGTAGTAGATGGTTAGTAGCAAAAGCCCCAGAGTTGCGAGGATTGATCCGATCATAAGTTTGTTGTTGAAAGGATTGATGTGTCTCAAAGTCTTTGTAAGTGATTTAAAGTTGAATGCGTGTACAATAATGATGATTGTAAGAGTTGTGAAAGTTACTGTTCTAGCAAGCTCTACTGAACCTGTTTCAAAAAAGTATGTGTAGACTCCGAAAGATGTCAGTGCCATAAATGCTGCCATAACAACCATGAAAAACAGGTTACGTTTGTGCATGATTCCAAGGCTTTTGTCCCTAGGAGGTCTTTCCATCACTCCTTCAACTGCAGGATCTAAACCTAAAGAGATGGCTGGGAACTCTTGACCTATAACGTTTAGGAAAAGGATCTGTAGTGCTAAAAGAGGGATGTACTCAAAACCTAAAAAGATGATACCTAGCGCGATAAGAGAAACTTCTGTAAAGTTTCTTGAAACTAGGTAAGTTGTGAACTTCTCAATATTGTCGTAAATCTTTCTACCGCCTTTTATAGCGGTAACTAAAGTGTTGAAGTCATCGTCTTCTAAAACAATATCTGATGCGTCCTGTGTAACTTCTGTACCTTTTTGACCCATTGAAACTCCTACATCAGCTTTTTTAACAGCAGGTGCATCGTTAACTCCGTCCCCTGTCATTGCCACGACTTCACCATGGGTCTGTAGCGCGTCAACAAGTCTGTACTTGTCCTCTGGCATAGTTCTTGCGAAAATATCTATCTCCAATGCTGCATCTTGTAACTCCTCATCAGTCATATCCTCCATCTCTGAACCTGTTAGAACGTTAGGATTATCTGTCAACCCTATATCTGTTGCTATAGCTTTTGCAGTTAGTGGATTGTCTCCTGTTATCATTTTTACATCTATACAAGCTCTTTTTGTTTGTGATAAAGTCTCAACAACTTTGTCTCTCGGAGGATCTCTCATAGCTATAAGGCCTGTGAAAACAAGATCTTTTTCGGCCTCATCGTCTTCAGGAACTTCTTTTAAACCTGATTTATAAGCTGTACCTATCACTCTCAAAGCTTTATTTGTGTACTCCTTGTTTTTCTCGAGAATGTTTTCTTTCTGCTCATCGGTTAATTCCTTTTCTTCGCCTTCAACAAGTATTTTAGAACAATTTTCAAGGACTACTTCAGGGGCTCCTTTGGTAAACATATTAAGTGTTTCTCCCACTTTGTTTACGGTGGACATCATCTTTCTTTCAGAGGTGAAAAGAAGCTCTTTCTTTCTTGGATACTTGTCGTGGAGTTCTTCGTCCACCATGTTGGCCTTCCTACCTAAAACAACAAGCGAACCTTCGGTAGGATCTCCGTTTATCTCGTATACTCCGTCTTTAACAAGGTAAGCGTTGTTACATACTACTCCGGTTTCAATAGTTTTTTCTAGTCCAGGAAAATCGGAGAAATCAATTTCTTTACCGTCCTTTTTAATGATTCCTTGTGGATTATAACCTCGTCCTGTGACTTTAAACTCTCCTTCCGGAGTGTAAACTTTTCTGACCGTCATCTCATTTTTTGTAAGAGTGCCTGTCTTATCTGTGCATATTATAGTGGTTGAACCTAATGCTTCAACCGCTAACATCTTTTTAACAATAGCTTTTTTGTGCGCGAGTTGTAGCATTCCATATGAAAGAGTCAGGGTAAGTGTCAAAGGAAGTGCTTCTGGAATCGATGCTACTGAAAGCGCTAATGTAACAATAAGGATTTGTGTAAAAGCTTCTCCTTCTAATATACCCATAAACATTATGAAGAAAGTTGTCATAAGCGCTATGAGACCTAACTTCTTCCCAAGCCCGTGTATCTTTTTCTGGAGAGGTGTTTCACTTTCCTGTTCCTGCAAGCCTTCAGCTATCTCTCCTAACTTGGTATCCATCCCTGTTTTTGTTATCTCAACTTCTCCTCTGCCGTGAACAAGGTTTGTACCTGAATAAACTTCGTCTCCGTACTCTTTTTGTACCGCTTCACTTTCTCCTGTAAGAATTGATTCATCAACTTTAATGTTTACAGATTCTATAATCTTTCCGTCAGCTGGTATACGGTCTCCTGTGTCTAATTTAACAATGTCTCCTGGAACAACCTCCGATGAGTCGATTTCTACTACTTCACCTTCTCTTACTACATTTACAACCGGTTCAGCCATTTTTTGGAGATCTTTCATCGACTGTTCTGCTTTCCACTCCATAAAGATTCCGGTAATGATTATTATCGCAAGTATCACTAGTATAAAGTAGAACTCAACCATTTCATCTGCAATATAGGAAACTGTACCTGCTGCAACAAGTATCCATACTAAGACGCTTGAAAACTGTCTTTTTATTATTTGAAATATTTCGGAACCTTTATCCTCTTCTAACTCATTTGTCCCGTATGTCTCTAACTTTTTTTCTGCCTGTTCCTTTGTTAATCCTTTTCCGACCGTCATATTAAGCAATTCGGTTTTGGGATGTTATATAATTTTTGACCTGTTTTTGACTTGTAAAGCTTATATACGGTATTAACCAATTATTTACTATAAGGTGCTAAATAATTGTTTTGTCTTTTCGTAATGTAAGGTGTCAAAAAATGTCTCAAATAGAAATTATAGAAAGCTCTGAAAGTCCTGAAAACTCTTCTGAAACTTATTTAACTGCTTCTAATGAAGTCTTAGAAGATAGTAAGGACGCTTTATACCATCTTTTGGATATGGATGAAGTATCTGTTTCTGAGGCTAAAAAAGGTTTGAGGAGGTATGCTGGAGACACGGATTTTAGGGAAAAAGTGGATAAAGACTACGATATCTGTGAAGAAGGATATAATGGAATTGGAGATATCAACCTTGTTAAAGCGTTTGAACTAGCTTATGATGAGGTTGTTGAGGAAGTAAAAGAAGAGTATAACAAGAAAATGTTTGAAAAAAAGGTTACAGAAAATGAAACGTCTTACATAGGTAAGTCTGCTGCGGTAGGTAGCATATTAGGAGGGGTTTTAGGAGTATTAACCGGAGATTTAGAGGTGGCTACTTCCGTTTTTGCTGGTTCTATCGGTGTCGGAACATTTCTAAGCTGGGGAAAAAGTAAGAGGAGTAAGGGAATTGATCAAAGTTTGGAAGAGTACAGTGAGAAGATTTACGGACTAAACAGGTTTTACAAAAAATACCTTACAGAATAATTTTTTTAGTTTGTAAAATGTTTCCTGAAAAATGCGTGTGTCGGAAGGTATACGATATGTATTAACGCTAGAATTAGTAAAGGAATGTATATGAACTCGGGTAAAATATTTTGAGGAGAGCCGGGACCATAAACCCAGTTAATATTTTTCCCAGGATCTATTATGGCGGTTAAAATTATTACAAAGCCTCCCCATAATTTCTGAAGTCCGTAAGCTCTTTCGTCGTAACCTATTTTCTTAAGCAGGTAAAGAATTAGAGGAGGCGTAACAACATGGAATAAAGAGACGCTTCTAAGGAATAAAGGGGTGGCTCCATCGAACATGTAGGCTACAGCTCCAATCCTAGCTCCTGTCAGTAGCTGTGTAAGAAACATTAATGTCCATAATGAGTGGAAAACAAAAACAGATATCCCTGCCATGCTGATAAATACGTGTTTGTCGAAAACTATCCCGATAAACAGCAGGATTAGGGCCATATGTGAGAACCATAAAATATTTTCCCATCCATAATATACGACGTTAACATACATTACGACGGTAAAAAGTAGTATGTAGGGTAACTTAATGGCTAAAGGAAGTTTTTTCTTGTAATCGATCTTCCAGAAGCCCATAAATAATTTTTGTAATCTTTGTTGAAAAAGTTTTTTTAAAGAATAAGTATTTTTGAAAACTTTTTTATCTGTAAAAACCGTGTCAATAAGTTATGGTTAATTTAGAATCATTCGATGTTTTGACCGATGTACGTGGAAACTACAAATCTGTTGACGTTCATTTAGCTCCTAAAGGTGAAAAGTACGCGGATCTTGTTGAAAAGGTTTTTGAAGTATTTGAGGAGGAGAGTTTTGAATTAGTTATTGATGAAAGCAGTATGCCTCTACCTTACTACCAGGCTCTGGAAATCCCTTTAGATGTTTTTAAGGAGAAGTATGAGATAGATGATGAGAAAACTGTCAGTAAGGATAAGGCGTTAAATCTTTGTAGAGAGCTCATGTCTTTAGGTTTTTTCGATATAGGGTTTAAGGGAGAAAAAATATCCGTCATAATCTCTCACAACGGATATATTAATGTTCAGCCTACTGGATTGGATAAAGTAAAGTTTGAAAAGAAAGTTGAGGAAATAGGTGTTGTTGATGATAAGTAAAAAGGATTTGGAAAAGAAGAAGCAGAGAGAAAAACTTGAACAGTTACTAGGAAGTAGGGCTGCTGAAATACTGGAGGAGGAAGAAGAAAATAAGAGGGGTTAAATTTTCTAACTCCACCTAACTCCTTTTTCCGTGTCTTCCAGATCAACTCCTACTTCTTTTAATTTTTCTCTTATTTTATCAGCGAAATCGTAGAGTTTTTTATTACGTGCTTCTTCCCTTATCTCGATGATGGCTTCGATAATTTCAGGTTCTTTTCGGCTATCTGTAGAAGAGTTATCGGTATATGGTAGAACTCCTAAAACCCATGAAAGCTTTTCTAAAACGTTTCTACTATGTTCTAAAACATGTTTGTTAGGTTTTCCTGTTTCAATATACTTGTTAATCTTTTTGGAAAGTCTAATAAGATCTTTTAGTGCTGAAGAAGTGTTGAAATCGTCGTTCATGCTTTTTTCAAAAGATTTTTTCAACTTTAAAACTTCTTCTTTGAACTCCTTATCTTTCTCTGTTAATTTTTCTGGCATAACTTTTTTACTGTTCAACTCTTTCTCAATACTGTTAAGGCAGTTTTCAACCGTTTTGAAGTTGCTTTTAGCTTGTTTCAATACTTTTTCAGAATAATCAAGAGGTTTTCTATAATGTGTTGATGCTACTAATGTCCTTAAAACTTCTGGCCTATACTCTTCAAGAAGCTCTCTAGTGGAAACAAAGTTTCCTAAAGACTTTGACATTTTCTCATCTTTTAATCTTACGAGGCCTGCGTGCATCCAGTACTTTACCCATGGCTTTTTACCTGTAGCTCCTTCACACTGGGCTATCTCGTCTTCATGGTGAGGGAACACTAGGTCAACGCCTCCTCCATGGATGTCAATTTCTTCTCCGAGAAGTTCTGTAGACATAGCTGAACACTCTATATGCCAGCCTGGAACTCCTTCTCCCCATGGGCTGTCCCATGTAGGTCCGTTGTAATCTTTTCTAGATCTCCATAGAACAAAGTCTCTAGGATCTTTTTTGGCTGACTGGCTTTTTATATCGTCTCTGTCGGATTCAAGGCTTTCTAAATCTTGGTTGGATAGTTTGCCATAATCTTCAAACTTTTTAACATTGTAGAAAACATTACCGTTGGATTCATAGGCTAAGCCTCTTTCCACCAGTTTTTCAACCATTTCAATCATTTCTTGGACATATTCTGAAGCTTTAGGATATGCTTCAGCCCTTACTCCTAACATTTCAAAGTCTTCAATGTTTATTTTAGTGTATTTTTCAGATACTTCTTCTGAACTTGTTCCTTCTTCTTCCGCTCTTTTATCTATCTTATCGTTTACATCGGTTATGTTGATAACAGTCTCAACACTGTATCCTTTGTACTCTAAGTACCTTCTTATGATATCAAATGAGATATAGGTTCTTCCATGTCCAATATGCATGTTGTCGTATACGGTCTGTCCACAGATGTACATTTTAACTTGGCCTTCTTTAACTGGTTTGAACTCTTCCTTAGAATTTGTAAGTGTGTTGTATACTTTTAACATGTTTTTACACCTGTGTGGACGTTTCTGAATATTTTGTTTATGAGGTATTAACCTCTTTAAATTAGTTTATTAGGTATAAACGGTTTTTAAACTCATTTTTTTAAAATGGTAAGCCTTGGACTAATTAAAAGTATAAATCTTTTGTTACTATATAATAAGTATAATGGGGGAAGGGTGAAGTGTTTTCAAAAAAGCTAGGAGAGTTTAATGACTTTGATGAGGTCAGAGAACACTTTGATAAATCTGGAGAAAAATATGAAATCCCTTTTAGTAGTTATGCCGCTGCTAAAGCAATAGAAATCTTTGAAAATGCTTATAATAAAGTTAAATCTGCTTTTGGTAAAGGAGATTTCAGTTATACTGATGAAATTAGGTTCATTAAGGACTCATACCTTTATGAGAAGCTAAAGTATGATAGTTTTAAATCGTACCAAGAAAGTGATGGAGATTTTAGAGAAGCCAGTGGTGAGGAAGAGTTACCGAAGTTTAAGTTCAGTAAAGACGGTTTAGACATTAGTGTTTATGGCGTATTTAACAGTTCATTGTTTGAGCTACCTAGTTCTTACAGAACAAATGTTACTTCTAAAGTTGTTTCATCCCGAGAGAAAGGGTTAACTGTTGTTGATGAAAACGTGGTTGATATACTACCTATGTCCCATCTCTTCATCTCAAGAAAAAAGGATAATTTTTTTGATCTGGATGATGTAAGGATTAAATCCAGGTATCCTCATTTTTCTAAAGGGATTTCAAACCCTTTGATGTATGAAGGGTTTCATACCGGTTTTGAGAATGCTTATGCTGAACATTTGAAGGATATGGAGGAGTTTATTAACGGAGCAAAATTGAAAAGCATGGAGGAAATCCTTTATGATGAAAACGGTTTCGCGATTCCTAATAAGATTGATAGTACTTTTTTGGAAAAGTGGTATCCTTCAGAACATAAGAAAAAACACCAGAGGCTCAAAGATTTCTCAGAGGTTGTTAATACTATTTATGACTCTGTTTTAGAGAAAAAAGTAGATAAAATATCCGTTTTCTCAGTAATACATGAAGCTCCTATTGTTAAAGAGTACTTGGAAGCTGAGGATTTCAATTAGTTTTACTTACTTTAAAGAGCAGTAACTGTTTTAACGCTTTACGGTAAAGTTTTGTTACAGCTTTGCCGGGATGGCAGAGTAGCTATGCATCCGCCTGCAGAGCGGACGACCTGGGTGCAAATCCCGGTCCCGGCTATTTATAACTTTTTATATATGGCTCCGAAATTCTTTACTATGTCTAATAAGGATCTTATTTTACAGGTAGGTGGAAGCAAAGAAATGTTTCTTTTGTCTTCTCCTCTCATCGAGGAGTTTCCGGAAAAAACTTTTGAAGAAGTTGTTTCTGAACTGGAAGAAAAAAAGGATGAGTTCTCCTCAGTTGAGTTTTTCGGAGGGGAAGTTACCGGGAATACAAAGTTTTTTGATTTGATCGAGGAAGCTTCTAAAAGAGGTTACAGAGTTGAGATAGTTTCTGACTGTATTAAATTTGCTGACAAAGAGTTTACAAGGAAAGCTGTGGACAAAGGTTTGGATTTTGTTTCGACAGAGCTTCATGGCGAGTCTGAACTACATAACGAGTATGTAGAATCTCAAGTCTTTGAAAAAGTTTTAGAAGGAGTTTCTAATTTGGCAGATCACGGCGTTGAATTAGAGGTTGGTTCATTTTTAACAAAAAAGAGCTTAAAGGAATTAAATAAGTTAGGAGAAAAATTGTCTGAACTAGGAGTTGATATATGGACTTTAATTGGGGTTATGGAAGATATGAACCTTCCTGGAGATTATGAAGAGATAACTCCAGATTATGTGGCTGTATGTAAATTTATAAAAAATAATAAAGAGCTTTTAGAAAGTTTTGAATCTGTTAAGCTAATGAATTATCCTATGTGTGTTGCTCCTGTGAAAAGAGCTGAGACATTATCTATTCTCCCAAGGTTTATGGTTGATAAAGATTTAGGTAATGAGAGCTCCTTCAAGTACGCCAATATAGATGTTTGTGAGGTATGCGAGTTCTTTGAAGATTGTGAAGGGTTTATGGAGAAAAGGCTTGAGACGGTTGGAAAAGAGAATGTGAGGGAGTTATGGAAGCTTAGGCTAGAGGACTAAAAAAGTGTTAGCTGATCGCTTCCGTTTTCAGGTCTTCTGCTCTCACTTCCTTCCAATCTATTTCTGAAAGGCTGCATACCCGTTTCTCTAACAAATTCTGAATTTTTAATGCTGTCGTAAATGTTGTCGGCAGCGTCATCGTCGCCTCTTAGTATTGCTTCTTCAAACTCATCTACTTTTTCCAACATCTCATCTAAAGGATCTGGTAATGCATACAGAATCCGTTTACTTCTAACATTCCTGCTTACTAAGGCTTCTTCTGACCATGTGGAAGTTGAGTAAAGCCTTTCCGGAACTGCTACAGTTTTTAGCTCACGGCTATCTAAAGGTACTTCTGGTAAGTGTTCGTAATTAGAAGTTATCCCGAAATTAAAAGTATTGATATCTAGCTTTGGTGTCTGTCTATCGAAGTAAACAACTTGTCCGTCCATAACGTTCATAGCAGTTCTTTCGTTCTTTCTTGTCTCAACAGCTTTCTGTCGGTCCTCGTATCTGTGGTGTCTCATCGTGTCCTTAAAGATTCCTTCCCACCATTTCATAAACACTTTCTCGCCGCTGCTGTTGGTGTTTTTGTAAAAAACCGGCATACTGTAAATCCCGTTAGTTGATGCGGACACAAACTTTTCGATAAGGTCTTGGTTGTTTATCGGGTCTGAGTTAACTATGTATAGAAATTCTTTACCGTCCTCTCTTTCAGCGTATAAATGCCTTTTTTTCTGTTTATTATTTATTCCGTCAACTTTTTCGCCTATTTTGATATCTCTGTAAAGCCCTGTTTCTCCCAATGTTGCTTCAATATACTCCTGTGTGTACTCCATTTCTTCGTTGTGAACCATTTTTTTGACCTCTAAATACTGATTAAAACAAAATGTTTTATAAATAACGGGACTGTTGTGATTAGCCAGTGAAATAATTTGTTGATGGTTGACCATTTAAGTTAAAAAGCTGTTCGGAGAATAAAAACATGGGATAGACCGGGAGAATTGGGGCCTCCTGTTACTGCAAGTCCTCAATAGCAGGGTCGAAGCCGTGGAATAGGGTGTGTTCAGGAGACTGTAGCCCTCCTAGGCTTTGTTGATCCTCTGTCCTCTGGGATGGGCTGGCTAGTGAACCGGGTCAGGCCTTGACGGGAGCAGCTCTAAGCTGGTTGGTCCATGTTCAGAGGGTTGCAGGGAGTAGAAGCGTAGGGGGATAACTGCACCTCCTAACCGCTCAACTCCGCGGCGCTCCCACTACTTTTTATGTTATGAAGGTTTAGAAGATGAGGAAAATAATAGGTACTTCACACATATCGAAGGATAGTGTTGTTGCGATAAGAAAAGAGTTCGAAAGTTTCGATCCCGATGTCGTGGCTGTAGAATTAGATAAAGATCGTTTAAGAAGTTTAAAAGCTTATGAAAGCGGTGTTACAGTTAGAAATCCTTTTGCACTTCTAATAAGTTTTTTACAGAATTATTTAAGCAAGAAAACCGGTATTTCTCCGGGAACTGAGATGCTTACTGCTGTAGAACTGGCTGAGGAAAAAGGCGTTGATGTCGCATTAATCGATCAACATATAACGAAAACTTTGGAAAGTATAAAGAAAGTTTCTAAAGTCGAGAAGTTCAAGGTTTTAGCTCATTCTTTAATGGGAGTTTTTGGGATTAACTCTGTTGATTTTGATGTTACAAAAGTTCCTGGCGAAGAATTTATTAAAAAAATACTTTTCAGGTTTAAGATAATCTTCCCGGGTATTTACAAAGCTCTAATAGACGATAGGAATTATGAGATGGCGCATAAGATTGTGGAGCTTGAACAAAGGTATGAAAAAGTTTTAGTGGTTGTTGGAGCCGGCCATAAACCAGGTATTGAAGAAATTTTGGAATGATTATTTAGAAATTAGGAATAATTGTCTAAGTATTTTATTGTAGGGTAACAAATTATACATATGACTGATTTTGAAAGATCTCTTGTAAACTCTTTCAACCGTTTTTTTGAAGAGAATAAGATAAGAGGTATAGCTTACAGGAGAAAGCAACACCGTTTTTCTAGCCAGTTCGTTGATGTCCTTGTTGACTCATTTAATCCGGATTACTACTTAGCTATTGAGAACAAGTCTCTAAAAACTGCGTCTTCTAACAAACTTTACTTTACCCAACACTTTTCTGAAACGGATGAAGGCCACCAGGTTGAAAGGATTAGCAAATTTCTACACAGGTCTGGTAGAAGAGGTTTTTTAGCTGTTGAGTTAAGAAGAGGTATGGGAAAGGCTAGGAAAGCTTACTTGGTTCCTTGGAGAGAGGTCTGGGAAAAGTTCGATTCTGGCGGTAAAGGATTTTCTGTCAGTGAAATAAAAGAGTTCCCTGAGATAAAGAGGAGCTCAACGTACTACAAAGTAAGAGAAACCATGGAGATGGTTTGTTGATGTCTAAAAATGTATTGAATAAAATAGGTTTCAAAAGGCTAGATGAATTTAAACAGTTTGTGTTAGGAGCATTGTTAGTAGGTACCGGTTTTACTGTTGTTTTACTAGGCTTTGATAACCCTTTCGAACTGTTAAGTTATGAGTTCTTGTTCTACATAATTCCTGTTACCAGTTTAACAGGTTTTTCACTCTTCGTAAAAAGTTTCTTCCAAAAAACTATGGCAAGACATACCGAGGCATTTATGGAGTTTAAATTATGGCTACCTGGAGGGATTATAGGAGTTTTCACGTCTCTATTAGGTGTCGTAGCAGCTTTAGCAGGCGGTGTAAGGTTTTACACAGATTATTATGAGAGGTACGGTATGTGGAAAGTAGACTTAAATCCTCAACAGTTGGGAGTGCTATCTTTAGTAGGTGTTTCAACTTATCTACTGTTAGCAATATTTTTTGCAATGTTGTCTCCTATCGGTTTAACTTTATCCGGACAGAATGTTTTCATGTTCGGAGGGCTTATTAACAGTTATTTAGCTCTTTTCTCATTACTTCCTGTTCAGCCTCTTGATGGAAAACATGTGGCTCGAGATAATATGTTTACATGGGGTATGATGGTGGTATTCAGCTTAGTAGCTGTGATATTCTTCCAGGTGGTGTAAATGGGTAACAAGCTTTCATCCCCGATAGAGTCTTTTACGGTTATAGCAGGTCTTTTATTAATTCCCTTAATTTTTATACCGGTAGTAGGTATGCCTGATCTAAACATGTTCGGTGAAATAGGTGTAGGATTTCTTTCAGGATTCCTTTTAGGCACTTTCAAACGTAAAAGCAGTCCTGATAATATTACCTCATTTTTCGCTAATATAGGTGTGTTTTTAGCTTTGATATTCTTTCTTACATCAGAATGGTTTATACTGTTAACAGCGCAAATAACAGGTTTTGCTTTCTCTTTAAAAATTGTTGAAAGAAGTTTTATACGGGATTTAGACTTCAGATAAGCTAGTCCAGGTTTAAGTTTAAAATCTTTAAGTCAAGGTTTAAAGGCTTGTCAGTTTCTCCTTCACTTTTAATAACGGGATCTTTAATCTCTGAGCCTTCTTTATCTAAACCACGTCCGAACTTCACTAGCCTTACAAAAGGAGGGATATAATGTAGTAGTTCAGCGTAGCTACCTACTTTAACAACTCTCTCATCTATTAACTCGGTATATGAAACAACTTCTTTATCATCTGAAAAAATCGTTGCCCTAATCATAAGTCTATCTCAATCTCCGCAACAGTCAGAACTATCTTCACAGGAGTTGCAGCTGTTTAAAACAATTTTTCCATCCAGAGTAAGCGTTTTACCGTCTACCGTAAATTTCTGGGAATCAAACTCCAGTTCCAGTTTAAGGTTTCTTTCAACCGCTCTTTTGAAAAATGAGTCTAAAAAATCGCCGAACTCTTGTGAATCGGTCATAACATATATTTGTAACCGTTCATTTAACTTTTTACTGATTAATGGTATTACCAAAATTCTCACAACATTTTTTACAGTAAGTTCATAACTACTTTGACATGAAACTTTTAGTTGAAACAGTGGAAGGCTTTGAGGAACAGTGTTTAAACGAGTTAAAGGAGATATCCTCTGTAAACCTTGAAAAAAAGATGGAAGGTTACTTGTTGGTTGACGGCGAGAAAAAAGATGTTTACAGGATTAATTATGGTTCAGGAACTGTTAACAAGGTTTTACATGTTGTTTCAGATTTTAAACTGGATAAACTTGATGATGCTTATGAGAAAACAGCCTTTAATGTTGGAAATTTTTTAGACCAAAACCAAGAGTTTGTTGTAAGGGTTGAGAAGGGCTCAAGCTGTGGTTTCGGGTCTACAGACCTTGCTGTTAAAACCGGTCAGAAAATAGTTGATACTTTTAAAGAATATAGTGGTGAGACTCTTTCAGTAGATCTACATGAACCTGATATAGTTTTTAAACTAGTTGTACAAGATAAGAGAGCTATACTAGGTTTAGATACAACCGGGAAGCCTTTGAACAGTAGAGAGTATCTTGAAAAAGAGGTTGATACGCCTCCTATCCTTGCTAACTGTTTAGTTAGGAGGAGTGGCTGGAATGGTAATAAAAAACTTTTAGATCCTTTTGCAAGAGATGGAGTAGTAGCTGTTGAAGCTGCTAGGATAATTTCTAAAACACCTAATATCGGTAGAAAATTCGGTTTTATCGACTGTAAGTTCTACTCTAACAAAGTTTTTTCACAAGTTGCCCAAGGTTTCAATGATGAAATGAGTATAGAGACAGTACCTGTTTTTGCAGGTGAGAAAGAGATCGGTCAGATAGAGAGGCATGCTGAAAGAGCAAAAGTAAAGGTTATTGCCAGGGAGGAAACTGCTTTAGAACGTAAGTATAAGGATAAGGAGAGTAATATTGTATTTGATGCGCCTTACCTGCCTCAAAAGTCTAAGAGGGATATAATAAGAGATTATCTCCAGGATTTTGAACAAAAAGTTGTCAATGAAAAAGGTATCGAGATCATCTGTACATCGAGAGACCTAACGTTTTTCAAAACCCTTAATAAAAAAGAAGAAGTAAGTTTCGGAAGCTACTCAGGAACTGTTTTCGAGAAGTAGCTTCTTTCTTTAATTGATACTTTCAAGACGAGAAGCTATATTCCAGATCTCAGTCCTAATATGTTGAGGAAGGTTAGGATCGCTTGAAACCTGGTCTAAAAGGCTTGCACCGGTATTAATCCTTACTGACAGTTCAACGTCTTCGTCTTGTAGAGCTTCTAAGAACTGGTTCAAAACATCTTTTACATTTGAGGGAACGCTTTGCTCGTCTTTAAGGTCTTCAACTCTCATAAGTATTTCTTCCAAACTTGTCATAGGATACACCTCTTACTGAGCCATATTCTGGTTCTGCATCTGGCTTCTTAGTTTTTTCTGGGACTCTTCAACTTTTTTTCTAAGCTTTTTCTCCCTTTTTTCCAGACTTTTCATCCTTACTTCCAAAGACTCCTTTTTCTCTTCAAGCTCTTTCTTCATCTCTTCGAAATCTTTTGAAATAAGGATTGAACCAACTGATTTGTAGACATCTTCGTCTTCTGAACCTTCAAGTTCTTTCAACGCGTTTCCTACTTCTTTTTGCTCAGTTTTCGTAGACTGTTTTTGAACCGTAATCTGTTGGAGTCTTTGATGTGTCTTCTGGAACTCCATCATTGCTTGATTATTCATTTAAAATCACCTATAATTTTTTTACTTAACTTAACAAGTTTTGTAGCGGTGTTCAGAGAGCCTCTAAACGATCCGATACTATCAGCAATTATTGAAACCTGTAGATTATCTTTTTTAGATACTTTAAAAGAAACCCTGTTGGAACTGATTAAATCAGGGTTAACAGAGTTGTAGACCTTGTCTAAGTCTTCAATATCAAACTTTAAACAGGCCTCATGGTTGCTGACAATCCGTATCACCTTGCTTTTACGGTTTTCATGTCCTTAGGTCTCTTCTTCAAAATAACTCTGCCTGAACATTCCGGGCAGATAATTTTTTCAACAACAGGGTTGACATCGATTTCTGCCTCACATTTAGCGCAAATGTATCCTACCATTTAAAATCACCTAAACTCTAAATCTTCTCTTTAACTTCTTCAAGCTCTTCAGTACCTTCCCTGATAGCTTTTTTAATTTTTTTAACTGCGCCTGTGCTTAGCTTGTATGCGCCACCGGCTACTTTGTTCCCACAGCTTTTACATTCCCAGATACCTGCTTCTGTTCTTAACATTCTGTCCTTATGACACTGAGGGCATTCTTTGTTCCTTTCAACTTTTATCTCATTCTTTGCCATTATTTCTCACCTAAATGTTCTTTTGAATAAATACAAAACACATTTTTAAAAATATGTTTTATTTATCCTGTAGAAAAGAAGGAGGTTAATCCTCCTGTACCTCTACAGCTTCCTTGATCCGTTCTCTGTAAATCTCTGCTTTTTTCTGGATTGTCTCCAGAATCTCCATGATGTCCTCATTTGAAAGAGGTCCTGACTCTCCTTTCTGCATGTTGACGATGTTTCCATCTTCTTTCACTGTTGCTGTCAACCTACTGTCTCTTACATCTTCTTCATCAGCTGTTGTGTCGAATACAATCTTTGAACCTATTTTTGAACCTGTCAATGTGATTGGCAGTCCGTTGATAGGCAAATCCTTGTAAGTATCTCTGTCAAGTTCACCGTCTTCATCGATTTCCGGAAGTCTTCCAAGTAGTAGAGCAGCTGCTGCTCCGATAGAAGCTGCATCCATCAAGTTTCCATCGTAATCTAATACATGGATATCGATGAACACTGCGTAACAGGTCTCTCCCTCTTCTACTACTAGATCAGTCAGATCAATAACGCCTGACTCTCTGATACCTCTGTCAACTACTCTTGCGATTTCAGTAGCTTCGTCTCCAGGAGGTCCTGGTTCATAATGAGGTGCTGCCATAGGAGTAAGCTCGACGTTTGTGATAAGCATTCCTTGGTCAGGTACATCAGGGTAAGGACTTTCTAAGTCTGTTGAGATTCCAACAAGGACTTTTGTATCTCCTAGTTCGATCATAGCTGAACCGTCAGCTGTCTCATTGATGTAGTTTGGTGTTATTTTCAGGTCTCTGAACTCGTATAGGTCCCTTCCGTCAAGTCTTTCGTTCTTTTCTATAAGCTTTGAAATGTTTTTGTCGTTTATTCTGTTAACCATTAGTTACCACCTCCTTTGTAAGCTTCTTTCAACGCTTTTTTCTGTGCCTTGAAAAGCTCTTTGTTTCCTTTCTCAGCTAGTTTAAGTCCTTCTCTGACATCTTCGGCAGTGATGTCTCCGTCCATCTGGAGCAGGGTAACTTCGTCTATGCTTCCATTGATAGTTGCGACAGGAATATCTGCTTTTCCATAAGCATCTTCCTCTCCTGCAACGTCAAGTACCATTGTATCTTCAAGTTTTCCAACTGCACAAGCCTGTACAAGACCTCTCATAGGAATCCCGGCATCTGCTAAAGCAAGTGATGCTGCTGTTATACCAGTAACTCTTGTAGAAGCATCAGCTTCTAAAACTTCGACAAATACGTTTATAGCTAGTTTAGGGAATTCTTCAAGTTTTACAACCGGTTCAAGAGCTCTTTTAGTTACCAAACTAATTTCTCTGCTTCTTCTGCTTGGCTTAGGGCTCATTCTATCATCTACTGAGAACGGAGCCATTCTGTACTTTGCCTGTAACACTGCTTTGTCAGCTTCCTGAAGATGTCTTGGATGTAGTTCCTTAGGTCCTTTAACTGCTGCAATAATTCTTGTATTACCTACTTCGACATAAGCTGATCCGTCAGGATTGTTTAGAACTCCTACTTCCATGTTTACTTCTCTCATATCGGTAGGCGTTCTTCCGTCTATACGTACTCCGTCTTCTAATAATCCTTCTTTCTGTTTCTGTGGCATTATCTATCACCTTCCTCCCTTTCTTCAAGTTGTTCATCTAACCATTTCTCGATTTTATCGGTTAAACCTCTCTGTTGAGCATCTCTAGCAACTTTCTTACATGCTTGAGCTGCTAATCCTTCATTTTCTCCTCTTATCCAAGTTCTTCCGTTCTGTCCTACAACGATAGTACAGTTGGTCTTGTCTTTGATCATGTTGACCATACTTCCTTTCTTTCCAATAATTCTTGGAACCTTTGTAGGCGGTACTTCAATAATCATGCCTCCCTTTATCTTTCTAGATCTTCTGTCTTTCATTCCTACCTGCATGTCCTTGCTCTTAGTCACTTTCTGGATCTTAGCGATAACAACATCTCCGACATCGTAGTAGTCAGATATATCGTCTTCACTTAAATCAATATACTCGTCAACAGCTTCTCCTATAGGCATAACAGCTTCATAAGGAGAGTTGATGTCCAGAATCCAGTTTGAATAAGTCACTTGGGAAACAACAGCGATAACAGAGTCGCCTTCTCTAGGGAAGTATCTTCCCTTCATAGGTTTAACTCGTACCTTATTGTTTCTATACTCAACAGTACCGAGGAACTGAGAATAAATTTGGTTGTTTTCTTCATAAACTCCTGTACCAGGTCTAGCGTCTTTACCGTTTGCTAGAGCCTCTCCAGGAATAACTGTAGTTCTATTTTCTTTTAATTTCTTCATAGTCCTTATCACCTTAGGACAAATTATTATCCTAGGAAGGAGAAGCAAAAAAATATTTTTTTATATAAAATCTCCTTCTATCTTTTCTCTCATTAAACTTCTTTAAAAACAAGGTTTAAAAAAGTAGGTTATAAATTAAGATTCTCTGTTAAGATCTTGTCTAAACAGCCTTAAAGAAAAAATTTACTAGAGGTAACAATATATGAAAAAAGCGATGCCAAGAGAAATGGAAAACGAAGAAGAGTTCAGTATAAACATTCCTTGTAGCCACAACAGTAAGCTGGAAAAAATAGTTGAAAAAGTAAATGAGTCAGAAGAGCTTAAAGCTTTATGGAGAGTTCAGAACGTAAACGCTGTTGATAGGAAGGGTTACTCGGATCATGGGCCGGTCCATATGCAGATAGTAGCCAATATTGCGTTAAAAATAGGTAGAATACTTTTTGATAACGGTGAAGGACCGAGTCTTACAACACATTACACCGGGTTTAAACAAGAAGATGCTGAGATAATTTTAGTGCTTTCAGCTCTTTTACATGATATAGGGATGACAGTCCATAGATACCAGCACGAGAAAAACGCACTGTTTATAGCTAAAGACTTTGTAGATGAAATACTACAGGATATGTATACGCCTGCTCAGTTAGCTGTTATAAGATCTGAGATACTCCACGCAATTTATTCTCATAGATCTAATAGCGAGCCCTTAACAGTTGAAGCAGGGATAATAAGGGTTTCTGATGCATTAGATATGGAGAAAGGTCGTTCCAAGATAACTTTTGAAAACGGAAGAGTTGATATACACTCAGTTTCAGCAGCAGCTGTAGACGAGGTAAAGATTGAGGAAAAGGGTGGAAAAGTAAGCATAAAAGTGATTTTAAACAGTAATGCTGGAATTTTCCAGATAACAGGTCTTTTGAAGAATAAGTTAGAAGGATCAGGTATAGAGGATCAGATAACTGTTAAAGCTGAGATGAGTTCTGAAAGCGGTCAGGTAATAGAGGATATCGTTATCTGATTCACCTCCATAAATATATGAGAATTACATAGTGGCCTAGTATCCTGTGCGAAAAATGTTATAAAAAGTTACATATATGCATAGGAGAAAGATTATTTATGAGGGAATCAGCTAAGACAGGTATAGGTTTTGGTATAACTTCTGCAGTAATAACTACGTTAGGTTTGATGGTTGGAGTTAGTTCTGGGACTCATTCAAGGCTTGCAGTAATTGGTAGTGTTTTAACAGTGTCTATAGCAGATTCTTTTTCAGATGCTTTAGGCATCCATATAATGCAGGAATCAGAAGGGGATAGAAGCCATAAAGCAGCTTGGAAAGCGTCTATGTATGCTTTTTTAACCAAAATAATTTTAGGTATATCCTTCATTATTCCGCTAATACTTCTTCCGATGAGCTTAGCTATACTCATAGCAGGTATTTACGGATTATTTCTCCTAGGAGTTTTCAGTTACTACATAGGTACTTTTGAGAAAAAGCCTAGCTGGAAAGTGGTTTTAGAACATGAAATTGTAGCTGTAATAGTAATATTCGCCTCACATTACGTAGGAGTACTTATCTCAGTGTTATTTGCTTGATACAGTAAGTAATTTTTTTTAGATAAAAGAATAATTGTGGGAGAAAGGCTGAACTTTTCAACCTTTTTCAAACCATCCTTTCCCTTCCTTCTTTAATTCTCTAAGACTTTCCTTCCTATCGGATAAAACAGGTTTTTCGGATCTGTAAAAGATACCTAAAGGAAGTTTCGTGCCTTTTGTCCACTCTCTAGCCTTTTCCAGAGCTTCTTCTTTAGATCTCTTCTTTTCTTCTAACCAGTAAAACTTACTCTTCAACTCTGAAATATCCGAAGTATACTTGATACAAGGCATAACTACATCAACTAAAGCGAATCCATCCCACTCCATAGCCTTTTTAAGCACTTCCTCTGATTTTTTGAAATCAGTAGGGTCTATCCTTGCTACAAAGCTTGTGTTGTTCGATATAGCTAGCTCTATAGGGTTTAGGGCAGGATCCTTATGTCCTTTTGGTTCAGCTTTAGTTACAAAACCTTCCTCAGAAGTAGGAGTTGCTTGACCTGTTGTAAGAGCAAAAACCCTGTTGTTATGGACAACCATTGTTACATCAGGATTAGTTCTAGAAGCGTGTAAAAGATGTGATACTCCTTCAGCATACGTATCACCGTCACCACCAAAACCTATAATGTCTAAAGAAGGATTACCCATCTTCATACCGGTTATAGTAGGTATGACTCTTCCGTGAAGTGAGTAAACTCCGCCGAGGTTTAGGTAGTCGAAGATTTTTCCGTGGCAACCTATACCTGCTGAAATTGAGAAATCTTTCCTTTCTTTACCTTCTTTTTCACAGATCTCTGATACAACGTTTCTAACCTCTGACAACAACATATAATTGTTACATCCAGGGCACCAAGTAGTATCCGCTCCTGTATCTAAACTTCTTTTATCGAAACCCATTACTTACCACCTCCTATTCTCTCAACTAGCTCATCGTACCTAAAAGGCCTACCGTTGTACTTCAAAACTTTGTTTTCCTCATCAAGAGAAATACAAGTTTTTTCTCTTAAATAATCAACTAAAAGACCTTCAGAATTGTTTTCCACTACTTTAACTGTTTCAGCATCTTCAATAATTTCCTTAACCTCTGCAGGAAATGGTTTTAGATATATCAGTTGTAAGAACTTGTAACCTTCCTTTTCAGCAACATCCTTTAATACTCCTTTGGTAGATCCCCAGCCTATTAGAAGAGTATCAGAGCTTTTGTCGCCATGGACTTTATATGTGGTGAACTGTGAAACAGCTTCTTTCAAACTCTCAGATTTTCTAATCCTTTTCTCAACCATTTTCTCAACTTTTTCAGGATCCTCAACTGTCACTCCAAATTCATCATGTTCATAGGAAGTTGATTTAACCACGTTTAGACCTGGTACGCTTCTAGGACTGTTACCGCTCTCTGTTACTTGGTAGTTAGGGTAGTCTCCTTCAACTATTCTTTGATCAATATTGTTCTCGACTTCAAATGTTTCAACACTTCCTGAAAAACTGTAATCTGATTCAGCAACATGCTTGTCTCCTAAAAGTATTGAAAGAACCCTGTAATGTTCGGATAAATGAATTAGTTCATTAGAAGCTCTTATAGATTCTTTAGCATCTCCTGGAGCCATAACAACTCTTGGAAATGTTCCATGGCCTCCTTTAAGAGCTACTTCTAGATCACCTTGTTCGGTGTATGTAGGAACTCCTGATCCTGCTCCTGCCCTTTGTGAAAGATAAACTACAAGAGGTATTTCAGAGATGCCTTGCATAGATGTTGCTTCCTGCATAAGGTCATAACCTCCTCCTGACGTACCTACCATTGATTTTGCTCCGGTATGGGATGCTCCAAGAGCAGCGTTGACAACGGAAAGCTCGTTTTCAAGCTGGTATGTTATCAGGTCTTTTTCATCTTCCATACCTGCTAAAATATGTAGGACAGGAGTTGCCGGGGTCATAGGGTAAGCTAAATATACGTCAAGACCGGCTTCAACAGCTCCTTTGCTTATGCCATGACTCCCTGACATTATCACTATGTCCTGGTCTCTGGTAGAAAGCTCTTCAACAGTCTCTATGGCAGAATAACCCTTTTCAAAAGCTTTTTTGTTGTCTTTCCAGCCTTTGGACAAGCTGTTTTCCAAAACTTTAAGACAGGTTTTCTTAGATAATCCGTAATACTTTGACAACATTCCTAGAGAGAAAATATTGAAAGAACGTCCTAATTCCTTTTTATTTACTTCTTCAAATACTTTGAATACTCTGCCATCGTCTTTAACTCT
>JALDAI010000100.1 GCA_022729285.1 Candidatus Nanoanaerosalina archaeon | reverse complement strand
GTTAATGAAAGGTTAACTGAGCTTGTGAAACTGTTAATCGATCATTTGAAGGGGGATGAGGTCGAGTACCAGTATGAGTACGGTCAGGGCTGGACTGTTGAAAAACATAACTCTATGAAAGACAAGTTAGATGAAGAAGATCCGTCTAAGAAAATAGAGGCTGTGGAAACGCTTTTAGACCAGTACAGTAAGGATCAAGGTGGCTGAATTATTTTTCCTCAGCCTTTTTAAGGATTTCTTCTACCCTTTCGTCTCTGTCTTCCTCAACTAGTATATGTCCTTCAAGGAACGAGCTAAGAGTATCCCACTCCTCTTCTTCGATCATCTTTCTTACATCTGATCTCTTAATGGTTTTAACCAGGTCTGAGTGTTCCATGTTTTGTAGCTCTTCAAGTATTCCTTTGTTTTCAAGAAACTCTTCTTTCCTTTTGATATGGATTAATGTATCCATTATCCTCAAAGAATCGATAAGAACACTGTACTCGTCCTGTATAGCTTTTATTTCGTCTTCAATTGAAAAAATTTCTTCTGCAAGCTCTCTTTTCAAAAAATCGTCTTCAGAATTTATTATATCGTTGAAAAGATCCTCTCTTTTATCCAGCATCTCCCTTCTTCTATCTCTTTTAAGGCTCATCCTCTGTTTTATCTCTTCTCTCTCCTGTTTAAGCACATCAAGACTTTTATCGGTAAGGTAAAAACCTTTTTTACCTGGCTTAAGAACTGATTTAAACCCTTTTTTCAACTTGTTCAACTTGTCAGATAGCTTAGCCATACTATAACCTTTTTTCTGAACAGGTTTAAAAATAACTTTTTTCCCGGTATAAAAGTAACATTAAAAAAATGTTTTCACAAAATTTAACAAAGTGGTCTGTATGTCGGAGAAAAAAGATTTTGTAGAAGACCTTGTATCACATGTTAAACAGAACGGATTTATTTGGGGACCTGAGCCTGAAATATACAACGGCTTAGCAGGGTTTTACACATACGGACCTTCAGGAAAGCTTCTGAAAAACAAGTTAGAGAATGTTATAAGAGATGTTTTTAGAGATTACAAGTTTTATGAAGTAGAAGCTCCTATAATCATGCCTAAGAAGGTTTGGGAGGCTTCCGGACACCTTGAAACATTTGTGGATCCGATGGTTTTATGTTCAGAGTGTGAAGGAAGTTTTAGAGCTGATAAACTTATTGAGGAAAAGACTAGTATCGAGACGGCTGACGGTTTTTCTGATGAGAAAATGTTGAAAATCCTTAACGATGAAAGCATCAACTGTCCGAGCTGTGGCGGAGAGTTTAAACAAGAAATCCATGACTACAATCTTATGATGAAAACTTCTGTAGCCAACCAAGAGGCTTACAACCGGCCTGAAACAGCTACAACCACTTATCTGCCTTTCAAACGGTACTGGAGATACTTTAGGAAAAAGCTACCTATGAAAGTGTTCCAGATAGGTAAGGCTTTCAGAAATGAGATAAGCCCTAGACAACACGTTTTAAGAGGAAGAGAGTTCACACAGGCCGAGGGACAGATATTCGTGGATCCTTCCAAGAAGAATGACTGGGAGCAGTACGGCCGTATAAAAAACGATGTGCTACCTTTCTACCCTGAGGAGAACCAGGAAAGTAACAAGAAGGTTGAGAGACTAACGGTTGAGGAGGCAAGAGAGAAAGGATTTATTTCTTCCCAAGCATACTCTTGGAGCCTTGCTGTCACATACGATCTTTTCAAATCGATGGGTATTCCTGAGGAAAGGATGAGGCTTAGAGAACACAGCGACGATGAGAAAGCTCACTACGCT
>JALDAI010000072.1 GCA_022729285.1 Candidatus Nanoanaerosalina archaeon | reverse complement strand
TTTAAAAAGATTTGGCCATCTAATCTTGGTAAATTATGGCATATGAACGGTCACAAGTATTTGATGGCCGCTGTTTTTCTACGTAAGCTTGCTATAACAGGCGTTATGTCCATGTTAGCTGTTTACATAACTTCGGTTAGAGGCCTTACAAGTATGGAGATGGGGGTTATAACAGGTATTGAACCGGGCTTACAGGTTGTTTTTATGTTCTTATTCGGACAGCTTTCTGATAAGGTAGGGAGGAAAGAAGTTTTCTCAACAGGTTTTATCCTTTGTGCTTTAGTCCCTATAATTTATGCAAGAGCTGACACATTTGTTATTTTTCTTTTAGGATCCTTTTTACTAGGTATCTCGTTTTCAGCCATTACTTCCGGAACAACCGCTTTTATAGGAGATATCGCGCCTAAATCAAGACAAGGAGAAATATTAGGCGTTAGAAAAACTATCCAAGGTATTGCAGGGGTTCTAGGAGGAGTATTAGGCGGTGTTTTAACATCTCTCTTTGGTTTTCAAAACATGTTTTACACAATGTCCTTCCTAATGGTTTTAGGAGCGTTTATCGCTTACTACAACACTCAAAAAACTCTTAACCACTGAAGTACTCAGTAAACTCTTCCAAATCAACTTTTTCTTCCTCTCCTGAAACCATATCTTTAACAGTAACACATCCACTGCTAAGATCTCTTTCTCCAACTATCACTAATTTTTCAGCGTTTATACTGTTTGCATAACTCATCTGGTTACCGAAGTTTCGGCCACAGATATCAGTTTCAACACTTAACCCTGTGTCCCTCAACTTTTGAGACAGCTCTAAACCTTCCTTCTTAACTGATTCAGAAACTGTTAAAACATAGACATCTGTTGAAACCTTTTCTTCAGGCCATAAACCTTCTCTTTTCATCAAAAGCTCTAAGACAGCATCTCCAACAGCAAAACCTACAGCAGGAGTCTCCTCCCCTCCGAAAACCTCAACTAAATCATCGTACCTGCCTCCTCCGCAGAGAGCTCTCATCTCTCCTTCTGTATCAAATATTTCAAAAACAAGTCCTGTATAGTATGCTAATCCTCTGATAATAGATAGATCGATGACACAGTTATCTAAAACTCCGTAAGCCCCCAAGTTCTGTTTCAGTTCAACAAGCCTTTTGAAAGCTTTTTGGCTTTCCTCATAATCCGGAACAAGGTTCTCAAGCTTTGGAAGAACGTTTTCAAAACTTCCTCTTAACTCAGTTACTTCATCAACCACTCTTGAGTTCTCCTCTGTAAGTCCTATATCTTCAAGTTCATTTCTGAACTCTTTCCGGGTCATCTTCTCTTTATCGTCCACTACTTTAAGGACTTCTTCTGTATCACTGATACCGTATGCACCGAGAATCCCTTCAAGCATTTTTCTATCATTTATACGTAGTTCAGCTACTTCATCCAAACCTAAGGTCTCCAAAAAATCAGAAGCAACGGCTAACACTTCCGCATCAGCTTCAACAGACTCTTCTCCAAAAATATCGTAGTTGAACTGGAAGAACTCTCTAAGTCTACCTTTCTGCGTGCTTTCATACCTCCAAAACTTTGATTCAGAAAACCATTTAACAGGTTTTGAAAGCTCTTTGTGCTCTTTAACCATTCTAGCCCTTGTAGGCGTTTCTTCAGGAATCAGTGTCACCTTTCTACCGCCTTTATCTTCAAAGCTGTACGTCTGGTTAACAAGCTCTTCACCGGACTTCACAAGGAAAAGATCCATCGGCTCCAAGCTAGGAGTCCCTATATCTCTAAAACCGTACTTTTCAGCAACATCTCTCAGCTTTTTAAAAACCTTGTTCCTAGCTGTTTTCTCACCTGGTAAAAACTCTCTAAACCCCTTTAACTTCTGAATCCTTTCCTCAGCCATTTTAAAACCTTTTTAAACTATTTAATCTGTTAATCCTTCCGTTTAACTTTCGCGATATCTCCTATAGTAGCTCCTGAACCTGAAAAATCTTTTTTTGTTGTTTCATAATCTACAACAGACTCTTCCCTGTAAAGCTCTACTCCTAATACTTTTTTCAGTTTTCTAGCAAGCTTCTCATCAGGCTTTAACTTACCTGACTCAATTCTATGTACAACTGATTCTTTAACCTTTATCTTCTCAGCTAGCTCTCCTATCTTTAAGCCTTTGTCTTCCCTAGCTTCCTTAACCTTTTTCTCAAATCCCTTCACTAAAAACTTCTGCTGAGATCTTGGCTTTCTCTTCTTCTTTTTAGACCTTCTTTTCTTAGAGCTAGATTTCCGCTTTTTACTTTTTGAGGTTCCCATAACCTCTCCGGTACCTTGACATCCTTTACACAGGTTTAAAACGGCACCTTCAACTTTAACTTTTCTAAGCTTAGAATCATTACCACACATTTCACATTTCATTAATTACACCTGTAAACAAGGTTTCCAACCTATAACTACTTATTTCCTAACATTATTTAACCTTTTTACCTAGAGCCATAAAACCGGAACAATATTTATAATATTTACACCCAAAACCTCTTTTGAACGGTGAATTATAGATGGGAAGAGTTAGACCACATTATATTAAAAGATTAGCCCGAGATCTTGTTGAAAAACATAACGACAAGTTCGGCGCAGAATTCGATGAGAACAAGGAAGCTCTGAAAGATATGGACTACTTTGAAAGCAGCCATGTTAGGAACAGAGTTGCAGGTTACATGGTAAGAGTTGTTAAAAACCAGAGATTTGAGGAAAACTAGAGACGCTTAAAAACCGTCAAATCCTTTCTTTAACTCCTTAATCAGTTAGTTCTCTTAATTATATAAGTAGGAAAGAGAGTTTAAAACTCTCCTTCAAGCTCATCAATTATTTCTTCATGAACTTTTCCGTTTGAAGCCACAAGAGTATCACTACCAAGCTCCCATTCTTCTCCGTTAAAATCAGTTATTTTTCCTCCAGCTTCCTCTAAAACTAAAAGACCAGGTGCAGCATCATAATCAGGACTTCCTGGGAAAATAAATGCTTCAGCAGTCCCTCGACCCACCATTGAAAACTCTATTGACGCAGAACCTATCTGTCTAAAATCTTTACAGCTTGTTTTAAACATTCTATAAAGCTTAATAGCTCTTTCAGAATCAATAGGCTTCTTTCCATGACAGTAAACTAGGAAAGAATCATCTAAAGAATCTTCGTCCGATACCGTGATTTTTTCACCGTTGATAAATGCTCCTTTACCTTTTTCCGCGTATATGAGTTCATC
>JALDAI010000044.1 GCA_022729285.1 Candidatus Nanoanaerosalina archaeon | reverse complement strand
TTTTCTAATAATTTTTCAGATCCTTTAATCTTGTTCATATCCCAGCAGTAGTTATCCCTAACCCATCTAAAAACTTTTTCAGCAATAACTCTGTCCTTTTTCTCCAACGAAACAGTTTCAGAAACTTTGTCCCTAAATTTTTTTCCTGTAGGACAAAGGTAGCCTCCTTTAAAATATATTTCCTCCATAAGCTTGTATTACTCCTGAAGTAAAATAAATACAATAGTTAAATTTAAAATGATGACTACATAAGTTGCTCTTAGATAGTAACAAGAAAGCCGTGTTTAACGGTTTATTCTATCACTGAGAGGAGGTTAAAATGACTGATAACCGAATAGAAGAAAATTCTGATCTTTATGAACATAGTTTAGAAGAGTTAACCGATGAAGAGTTAAAAACTTTGAAAAACACTCGTCTGAACTACACCGTAAACTTTGTTTACCACAACAATTCTTTTTACAGACAAGTGATGGAAGAAAAAGGACTAACTCCTTCAGATTTTGAGACTACAGAGGATTTAAAGAAGTTACCGGTTATCGATTCAGATACTTTACGACAGAACCAGCCTCCTTTCTCAGATGAGAACGAATTCAAATCTGAAGATACAAATGTTAAAAGACCTTTCAGCACATCTGGCACTTCTGGCGTACCTAAAAAGGTTCTAAAAAGCTTTGACGAGATGGAAAGAATTTACGACGATCTAAAAAGAGGTCATGAAAGTTACGGCGTTACATCAGAAGACGTAATTCTTAACTGGTTCCCTTTCGTAGGACTGAACCCTTCAGGAGCGTATACAGAAGGATGGATTGAACGTCTAGGAGCTATGTCGCTACCTTTACTTAATACAGATTATCCAACAGATTATGAGACAGCTCTACTAAAACAGTACTCTCCTGATGTAATTACAGGGTTAGCCTCTCATGTGGATGCTAAAGGAAGAGCTTTTGAACATTTAGAAGGCTTTGATCCGAAAGAGATAGGAGTAGATATAATTACTCTTTCCGGAGAGCCTGTTACAAAGAACAGGAAAGAACATATAAGCAAAGTATTCGGCTCCGAAGTTTACGATTTTCTAGCATCAACTGAAACAGGAGGTATCGCTTACGAATGTCCTGAAGGCAACCATTACCATATCTTAGATGATTCAGTACATGTGGAAGTACTTGACGGAGGTTACAACAGATTAGATGAGGGCGAAGAAGGTAAACTTGTTGTAACAAACCTACTACATCCAGGCGAAGAATCTTCGATGCCTTTGCTACGTTACAACATGGGAGATATCGTTTCGAAGTACTTTGAAAACAGCGGCGACTGCGAATGTAGTATCAGTGGCGTTACAAATATTTCCGCTCCTAAAAGAGAGGCCTGGGAGTTTATTATTGGCGCAGTAAACCTTAACGCCAAGTATATTGAAGACAAGGTTTACGAGAACGAGGAGATTAAAGAAGTAGTTGAAGGCTACCAAGTACGGTTGGATTACGATGAAAAAGAAGGGGATGTTATGAACATTCTCTTAGAGACTAAAGACGACCATTACTTAGGAGATAAAACAGAAGGAGTTTCCTTAAGTAATTCCTCTAGAAGCCCTTCTTACGAAGTTGGAAGAAAGATCTTAGACGGAGACCAGTACCTGAAAGACACGGTTGAAAATGTAGGTGCTGCTAAGATCAACGTAGAGTTTGTAGAAGGAATAAACATGCCTCCTGGTAAACCTGAAAGAATCGTGGATAATAGGTAAGAATGGGAGAGAACAGCCTTTTTTTCACAAATCTTATAGAAAAAGGAGAGTTTAGAATAGATGATAAAGGCCACGCAAGGCTTTTCGGAGAGTATCTTTTCTTAATCCCTCCTAAAGTAATGGTTAAGCTTCAGAACGACTTAGAAGAAAAGATAGGGCATGAAGAAATGAGTAGCCTGATGAAAGAGTTAGGCAGGTACCAAGTCGAGCAAGCTTTAGACCGTTACTCTATCAGGATGAACTTTAAAGACATATCAAAATCGAAGTTTCTGAAGTTCGCCCAAAACATCGTTAAAATTATTGGATGGGGAGAAATAGAGTTTAAAACTCTTAAAAAAGAAAGTAAGGAAGCTGAGATTATTATTAATTATCCTACCTTCCCTGAAGTGTATCTTAGAAACCATGAACCAACAGAAACTCCTATTTGTCACTACCTTAACGGCATTCTACAGGAGATGGTTGAGAAGCTTATCGGAGAAGTTGAACTTTATGAAGAGGCTTGCGCAGTAAACCATGACTCTCATGTATGTGTCTTTAAGACAAAATAAAAAAAGAAATTAGATGTCGATACCGGTATCGGCTTCTTCAACATGTAAGCCGTCTTCTTTAAAGGTCAAAGGATATATATCTCCTTCAAACTTTGTCTTTCTCATTTTCTGGATTATAAGCTTCCGTCCCATTTCTCCGCCTATACCTAATCCTTTCAGCATAATAACTCCGTCAGAAACAAACTCTTCAACACCGTACCTTGACATACCCATATCGTTGCCCTTAGGGATTTCAGCCGTCATTATACATGTCACACTATGTTTTTTAACCATCTTGATAAGGTCGTAAAGCTGTCTTCTTACCTTACCTTTACTATCCGCATACATGCCCATTACTGATGTAGAATCAATAACGATACGGTCAGCGTTAACATCTTCGATTTTATTTCTTATACGGTCTTCAAAACCTGTGTCCACCCTGAAAGGGTTCATATAATCAATTTTAAAACGGCCTTCATCAATATACTTTCGGAAGTCCCAGCCGAACTCTGCAGCATCATCAATAATATCTTCGACTTCCTCTTCCATAGTGATGAATAAACAGTTCTCACCGTTCATAAGACCGGTCCATAAAAACTGGGAACAGAACAAAGTCTTTCCTGTACCAGGACCTCCTGAAACAAGAGTTACAGAGGTTTCTGGCAATCCTCCTTGAATAAGTTCATCTAGACCATGGATACCGGTCTTAACTCTTTCTACCATTAACAACTAATAAGGCGTTGCACATTTATTAAACTTTTTTAGTTGTGAAAACTTCTTTGTAAACTTTTAATTCTAAAGAAAACTAATAACCCTACATGCCGGAGATAAAAAATATATTTTTATCGTTCATACTTTTCTTAACATTAACATTTCCGGCAGTCGCTTTTACAACAAACTATGAGGAAGAACATGAAAATAACATATTAGAAGAGAGTTATACCGAAAAAAACCATGTTTTAGAACCTCTAGAAAACTTTTCCTTAACACAGTTCTCGCCCGGCGAAACCGCTTCAAGAAACTCTGAAAAACTTGTCCTTGAACTTTCTTTAAACCAAGAAGTTTACTCTTTAGGAGATGAAATATTGCCCGACCTACACATAGTAGATGGATCAGAAGAAAAAGTGAAATATACTGATAAAGAGTTTAAACTAAACCACAGTAAATGGAGCTCCCCTAAAGAGTTCAACGAGTCGTTTAAATTAACAAAGGAAAAGGAAAAAATTAGTAGTCTTTTAAAAAACGTTGAAACAGATGAAAAAATAGGATTAACGCTCTACGCAGAAATTTCAGTAAACAATACTACATTAGAGAAAGAAAAAGAGATATATTTAAAGCCTTTCTTATCCGTAGAGTTCATAACCCCGGAGCCTTTAAACCTTATTGAAAAAGGAAAAGAGTTTAAACCTGTTCTAGATATTAGAGATGCTAACAAAAACACTGTGGAAACAGGAAATTTTACAGCGCACTGTCCAAACTGTAAAGAAGACACAAAAATAGATTTAAATTATGAAAACGGAGAATGGACATCATCAAACGGTTTTAAACCCGAGGAACAGAGTAACTTATCAGAGTTTTACATAGAAGAAGGAAAAGACGGTTTCGGAAACTTTTTAGAAAGAGAAGTTAGAATCATCTTCTTTAGCTTAGAACCGGAGCTAGAAAAGTATATTGAAGAAAAACTCCGTGAAGAAACCTCCGAACTATCAATTACTAAAAAAAGTCCAGAAACAACAGTTCTTGAATCTCTAAAAGAAGTTGAAATAGTTTTTGAAACTAACAAAGAAGCCGAGTGTTACCTTAATTTTGAAGATTCAGAAGAGTACTCGGAAACAACTTACATGGATACCGAAGATAACAGAACCCATTATTATACTATAAACTCAGACGAAAACGAAAAAAGTATTACAGCTTTCTGTGAAGGAAACGGGTTGTCCGCCGATAAACAGTTGAACTTTAAAAAAGAAGACGAATCCACAGCAGATTATGAGATCTCTCTTCCATCTGAGATAGGTCCTGTCCATCAAGGAGACCAAGAAACAAGATCTTTTTCAGTCTACAACAACGATTTAACAGAACTTTCTCTTGATGTAACGCCGTATACCGACTGTTGCGAATCATGGGTAGAAAGAGATGGAGAGCCATTAGAAGAGATAAAAGTTGAAGGAGGAGTGGAGAAGAGTCAGGAAATCAATGTTAAAGTGCCTTTAAAGGTTGAAGAAGGGACTTATGACATTATAAAAAGATTCGAAACATCAGAAGGAGTTATTAGAGAACGCTCAATTCCTCTAATAGTTTCAGAAAGACCTTCAATCCAGAGTTACAACGAGTTGAAAAATTCTTTTTCTGAGACTGAAGAAGTAATCAAAAGTTATAGACAAGCAGATATGGATATAGAAAGTATTGAAAGTAGTAAGAAAGAAGTTTTATCAGTAGTTACAGAAATTGAAACAGCTATCGAACAGGACGAAGAGTTAAGACTGGCTCAGAAATTAGGCGAGTTAGAAGAACAATTAGAAAGCCTCCAAGAAGAAGTAGAATCAAAACAAACACATTACAACTTTAGAAACAACCTTTGGATGTTTGTTATAGTAGGGGTTTCCACATACACTATACTTTTCCTAATTACTATGGTCCTCTTACCCTACTACCGCCTGAAAAAAGAACAAGTCCTACTAAAAGATAGATTAGAAAAAGCAGTAGAATCTCGGAAAAAGGCCGAAAAACAGTATTTTAACCGTAAAATAGATAGAGAGACCTTTATGAACATTATGAATAAGAGACAGGACCAAGTAATCCATATAAGAAGCCAGCTAGACGATGTAGAGAAAAAATTAGATAAAGGCCTAAAAAAATATCTTACCTTTGAAAACTTCATAAAAGCGCCTTTAAAAGCAGCTGATCAGATAATTAAACTTACAGAAGTTAAAGATAACTATAAGCCGAAAAATTAAATACCGTTATAAAGAAATACTCTATTAGGTGTGTCTTTTTTGGGAGAAAAATTCGAGCTTGAAAAGTTTAGGACATTGGAAAGTAAGGAAAGTGTAACGCTTGAGTTCCAGCTAAAGAATATTTCGGACGAAAAAGCCTACGACTTTGTAAAGCTCTTTGTAGGACAAAAATACATAGGGTTAAAGTATCTTGAGATAATACCTGGTAAATCGGATAAAGCGGTTTTTAAAGTAGGTTATGAAGAAATAAAGAATAATCCGGTAATCAAGCTTACAACAAAAGACAAAGAAGACGGCATTCTTCTAAAAAAGAATTATAAAAAGTTTTTAGATAAAAACGAATCGATACAAGAAAAAAAGATGCCTGAAAGGCTTGAAAAGGAGTATGAAGACCTTATAAGTGAAGGAAAAAATTCATCAATATTCAAAAAAGTTGTTAAAAGCATAAAAGATATCGATAAAAGTTCTGAAAAGGAGGAAGTTTCTGTTAAGACTCCTAAAAATATTAAAGAAGAAAAAGAGTCTGAAGGTTTAGAAAGCGGTGAAAAAGATTTAGAAGAGGGAAAAAGAACAGAGGCTAACAGAGTTTCAACAGGGATTGAAAACCTTGATAGTTATATGCAAGGAGGATTTGTAAAAGGAACTATGAACCTTGTAACAGGTAAGACAGGAACAGGAAAAACCTCTTTCAGCGCATCATTTCTCAAAAAAGGAGCTGAAAAAGGACATCCTGGAGTTTACGTTACAACAGAGGAGAGAGAAGAAGATATCAAAGCAGACATTAAAGCGATGTTTGGCTGGGAGTTTGAAAAACTTGAAGAAAACAACATGGTGGAAATTCTCTCAATTAAACCGATTTTCCCAAGTAAAGAGATCCAGAACTTGAACCGACTTGTAAGATCCTATATCTCAAATTTGTTAGACCAGGTGATGGAAGCAGTTGATAAAATCAACGCGGAAAGAGTTATAATCGACTCAGTCTCGATTATTGAGATGTTTATAAGAGACGAGTATATGGCAAGAGTGGCTTTAGCATCCCTTCTTAACAAATTAAGAGAATCAGAGGTTACAGCTGTTTTAACAGGAACTGTACCTGAGACCTCGCAAGGGCTTTCAGGAGGAGGGATAATAGAGTTCTTAGTAGATACCGTCCTACTTTTAGAGTTTGTACCTGTCTCTGAAGACCATAAAAGAACTTTAACAATAAGAAAGATGAGAAGGACGGACCATAACACCAACATCCTTCCCATGGAGATTACAAAAGACGGTGTTAAGGTTTACGAAGTCTAAAAACCTGTTTCTTTTGAAAGCCTTAGGCCTTTATCAGTTATTTTGAAAGGATGTGTACCCGGAGTATGCTCCGTTCT
>JALDAI010000096.1 GCA_022729285.1 Candidatus Nanoanaerosalina archaeon | reverse complement strand
CATGACTCTATAACAAGGGCTAAAGGAAGCTTTAAACAGACTGTTCAAGGTATTAAAAACCTTCTTGCTGCCGGTTATGAAACGGAGTTAAGGGTTATTATCAACGGTATGAACTACAAAAACCTACCTGAAATTGCTGAATGGGTTTCTGAAAACTTAAACGGCGTTTTCCGAGTAGTTTTCATCCATATGAAGTATACCGGCAATGCTCTAAAAAATATCGATGATGTAAAGGTTAAGATCTCTGATGCGAATCCTTACGCTGTAAAAGCTGTTGAAAAGCTTGAGTCGGAAAATATTAATGTAAAGATGTTCCACTTTCCTCTCTGCACTATCCCTGAAAAACACTGGGACAAGGCTAAAGGAGTTACTAAGCAGAAAAACGAGTTAACTTTCAGTGAGAAGTGCGAAAAGTGTGTTATGAGGGATGAATGTCCTATGTTGTGGTCTACTTACCACAAATTGTTCGGAGACGATGAAATAGCTCCTATCACGGATGAAGAAAACTAAAACGGTTCGAATTCTTCTCCTCCAAACTTTTCTAAATAAGACTCCCAGATACCTGAACAATCTTTTTTTATGCTACATTTCTCGCATTTTTCAAGAAAGGTGATACCTCCTTGCTGTTTTGTAACTCCTTGTCTACCGAATTTTCTGTACTCTTTATCTAATATGCATAATGGGTAATGGAAAAGTTCTACTAAATCTTTTTTATCCCTCAACATATCTACTGCTTTTTCCACGTTCTTCACAGATTCTTCATACTTTACTCCGACTTTATCAAAGTTTTTATATCCTTTACCTGTGTAACGAGCTGCTATAAACGTTATTTTATACGGGTTTAGCTCTTCTCTTATCCTCTCAGCTAGCTCAGGAATTTTTTCATGGTTCTTTTTTTCAACTATTACCCTTATTTTGTAAGGTAAACCTACTTTTTCAAGGTTTTTAACGCCTTTAAATGTTTGTTTAAAGCTGTTTTTAGCCCTAGTTATCCTATCATGATTTTTTTCAGGTCCATAAAAAGGTACTTCAAATATGAAGCGATTACTGTATCTTTCTACAACTTCTTTAATCTTTTTTACAAAAGAAAAGTCCGATAACGTTCTTCCGTTTGTAAGAACCTTTATTTCTGATTCTTTATTATGTTTAAAGGCGTATTCAAAAAGATCTAAGAATTCCGGATGTGCTGTGGGCTCTCCCCCGCTTATACACACTATATCTGAATTATTTTTTCTCATTTCTGCCTTTATAGTAAGCGTATCAACTCTGTACTGGTTGTAAACTATTTCTGGGAGAATGCATGATATACAGTTGTTGTTACAGTTGTATGTCAGTTGTATGTCGACCATTTTTATCAGTTAAACCTGTTTTTTCCGACTATTTTTTCTACTTCTGTTTTCTTTTTCTCAGTATATGTTTTATAAAACCCTGGGCATTCTCCATATTTAGAACATTTTTTACACTTTTCTATTTTGCCGTGTTTTGTACCTACTTCATAAATATCTTTTTCATAAGGCTCTGACATGTACTTAACTCCTATTTCTTTAAACTCTATGAACTTATCAGGCTTATCCAATAGACAGAACGGAACTCCTTCAAAAAAAATGTTTAATTCGTCTTCAAACTTGCTAAATACTTTTTTTAACTGATTACAAACTTTTTTTACAGGAACTGGATCGACTTCTTTATTAAATACAGGTTCTACAGAGCTTATTTTGACATTATTCACGCCTTGGTCTGATAAATACTCTATGTTTCCTACTACATCATCTATACTTTCTCTTGTCACAACGAAGTTGATTAAGTGGTCTACATCCGATTGTAAAACATTGTGTAAACCTGCTAAATTTTGTCCTAACCCGTCTGTCTTTGTAATTTTTTGGTATTTCTTACGGTTTTTTGTCAAAAAAGTTCCATAAACCCACTCCAAACCTTTTTTCTCTAAAGATTTTAGAAGTTTTTTGGAGCTTAATGCTCTAAGATTTGTTGCTAAGCCAAGTTTTAAACCGGTT
>JALDAI010000029.1 GCA_022729285.1 Candidatus Nanoanaerosalina archaeon | reverse complement strand
AGTTCTTAAAAACGAGAGAAACCAGGAATGGCTTGGTTTAACACTTTTATCGTATCTTTTAGCAGTTCTTTCCAAACCTTTGAACATTCTTCTTTTAATACCTATAATTTATACAGTATGGGACGACAAAGAAGATATACTAAACCAAGAAACTAACCCTTTCTTTGTAGGAGTTATATTGACCGGGATAGCTTTCATACCGTTAAAGATACATTTCTTCTTTATAGACGGTGTTATCAAAAAAGTAGGTTACGGAGTATTAACAAAAGATGCTTGGCAAGCATTACTGATTAAAAACCCTTTCATAATATTCATAGTCGGATCAATGGTTTTAGGAGCTACTTATTCAGTTATTAGGAAGAACAAGAAAGATCTTTTGCTTATACCATTATACCTTGTACCGTTAATACTGAACACAAACGTACAGCCGCATAGACTTTTCCTACCTGTACAGTTCTTGTTACTTCTACCTGTTGCAACACTTTTCACAGATATTACCGAAAAACTTTTCCCTAAAAAACATAGAGTTAAAGTAGTTGTAGTACTTATTATTTTATTAACAGTTTTTTACAGCTTTAACGCATCTATAAATTATAAAAACCTGTTTTCAGAAGAGGAAAAACTTGATAATTATTTATTGGAAGCTGAAAGTAACGGATATAGTCTTTGGAGCGATAATGCTGAACTAGCTTTTTCAGTTTCAAAATCTAGTGTTACAGACTTAAATTATATTTATCCGGAAAAGTTTGAGGAAGAGAAGATAGCTTTCTTCACAAGAGATCCTTGTCTAAATATTCATAGGTTAGAAGACCAGTTAGAAGATTATTCTTTTGAAAACCAAAAAGATATAGGTTTAGACTACCGGTTATGTTATTATACCAAAAAATAATTATAACTGAAAACTAAATCTGTGTTAAAACATTACAGAGGTATCTTTTGATGAAAGTTGCACTGATACATACACCTTACTACCACCAGAAGCACATGGAGAACTTGTCCGTTACATCTAACAACTTCGCAGTACTCCCTCCGATGGGCCCTTTATACGTTTCATCCATCCTTAAAGAAGAAGGACACGAAGTAGAAGTAATAGATATTAAAGCCGAAAAACTGTCTAGGAAACAGGTTTTCGAAAGGATTAGAGAGTTCAACCCCGATATTATAGGCGGTTTAATAATTCCTTATACAGCTAGAATTGCTTTAGAGTGGTACGAAGACATCAAAGAAGAGTTCGGTGTACCGATAATGGTTGGTAACCACGGGATGAAACAGTATCCTGAAGCAGTTATGTCCAACGAATGTATCGATTACGGAGTAACCGGCTCAGCGTTGAAAGCTGTTCCAATGCTTTTAGAAAAACTTGAGAACGGTGAAGAAGATTTAGATGAAGTACCTAACCTGGCTTATAGGGAAGACGGAGAAGTTAAAATCAACTACCCTGATGAAAACGTTGAAGATCTTAACAAACTTCCTTGGCCTGACAGAGAGTCAATAAACAATAATTTATACTACTCAATGGCATCTAAGAAAAAGCCTTTCACCCTTTTGATCACCTCTTATGGCTGTATGTTCCAGTGCGATTTCTGCGATATGGGAAGCTTCGGATACTCGGAAAGATCTTCTGAAGACGTTGTCGATGAGATAGAGTACTTAATCAATGATCTTGGGATAAAGGAGATAGATATTTTTGACAGAGACTTTTTGATCAACAAAGAAAGGTCTTTAGAGATAATGGACGGTATTATAGAGAGAGGACTTGATTTCAGGTGGACTTGTAGAACAAGGGTTGACGAAGTAGATAGAGATACTTTAGAAAAAATGTATGAATCCGGCTGTCGTCTTATAATGTACGGTATAGAGTCCGGTAACCAGGATATATTAGATGAAGAACATAAGGGTATAACACTTGAACAAGTGGAAAAAGCTGTTAAAACCACTAAAGAAGTCGGTATACAGGTTTTAGGCTTTTTCATAATCGGTCATAAAGGAGAGACAGAGGAGAAAATCAGGAAAACAATTGATTTCGCTAAAAGCCTACCTTTAGACTATGCGCAGTTTTTCAAGCTTTCAGGAAAGCCTGGAGCAAAGCTTTATGAAGATATAACTGATGAGCTTGGTTATGACTACTTTGAAAAGCTGATTAAGAAAGAAATCGATGTTCACAGGCTTCCAAGGCCTTGGACAGATATGTCTAATGATGAACTTGAGAGCTGGGTGTCTAAAGCTTACAACGAGTTCTACCTAAGGCCTTCATACCTTTTCAGACGAGCTTTACAGATAAGATCTTTCCACGAACTAAACAAGTTAGCGAAAGTAGGGATTAAGATGGTTTTCACCACTTTTAAAAACATTTTTAAAGGTGAAAGGAATTGTTAGATAGTTTAACAGTTTTTTTAGTACCCTTCTTTATTGTTTCACTTGCATCCCTTCTAATACTTTTATTATATCCTTTTACAACTAGCCTATCAGCTAAGAATAAGGAATTGGCTAAAAGAAAGTTAGAAAATTTTCCTGAAGTATCGGTTATCGTTCCAACCTATATGGAAGAGGACAACATAGAAAGAAAGATCGATAATTTATACGGGATAGACTACCCACAGGATAAGTTAGAGGTTTTAGTGGTTGACAGCGGTTCAACAGATGATACAAGGAGTATAGCTGAAGAAAAAGGAGTTAAAGTCATTAACTTAAAAAAAAGAGGGAAAATAAAGGCAATAAACCATGGAGTAGAAGAATCGAGTTATGAACACTTACTTTTAACCGATGCTGATGTTTTCCAGAACAAGAATGCCTTGAAAGAAGCTTTAATACACTTAGTTAAAGGAGTTGGTGCTGTAGGCGGTAGAAGCCGTATAGAAACCGATGTTTTGTACCAGAAATCTAAAAAAATGTACCATGAAAGAGACTGGGATTTAAGAAGTAAAGAAAGCGTTTTGGACTCAACAGCTTCCCTTGACGGAAAGTTTATACTGACAAAGAAAGAGTTTTTTGAAGATATAGATGAAGAGGCTTATACTGACGATCTTCAGCTAACAGTAGACATCAGAAAAAAAGGTTTAAGAGCCATTATACCTGAAACAGTTTTTGTAACCGAAAAAACTCCCGACAAAGTTTCAGAAGATATCCAACAGATGAGAAGAAGGTGTTCCTTATCTATAGGTAACTCAGTACAAAATCTAGGGATAGTTAAAGACCTAGAGAAGTTCCAATCAATTATCTTCCCGGTTAGAAGGTTTCTAAGCTACTTTTTACCGTTTAAACTGTTAGTTGTCTCAGCTTTCCTAATACTGACATCACCGCTTATTTTTTCCTTTTTAGTAGGTTTGAACATAGTTCTATCAGTTTTAAAACCGCAAGTGTTTTACTACAACATCTTAACCTTTATCCTACTACTTTCCTGGAAAGATTATCTTTTAGGTAGAACTCTAAACGGATGTAGATGGGATTAACTTCTTATAAAAGATAAAAAGCCTCTAATGTTCTGCTTAAGATCTTCTAACGTTCTCATAGCCTTAAACCTTTTCCAAATATAGGATGGTCGGATGTAAAACTCTTTGAAACCTTTTCTCAAAAGTTTTTCAACATCCCCTTCCTCCATTGTTTTAGGAATGAAGTTTACACGGTTCATACTCATTTTCCCGTAACTTTTATCCAGTTCACCGTACCTCTCAGAGTTTTCCCATACATCAGAGTCAGGCCAAGGACTGTAGGGAGCGAACTTAGCGAACATCAGAGGCAGTGATTTAGCGAACTCAAGTGTTTCCAAAGCCTCTTCATAAGTTTCACCAGGAATACCTATTATGAAAGAGCCTAAAACCTGTAAACCTAGTTCATCAGTTTTTTCAACAACTTCCCTTATCTCTTCAACAGTCGTTCCCTTGTTCAAAGCATCCAAGTTCTTCTGAACACCGCTCTCCAAACCGTAAAAAACACGCCAAAAACCTGCTTCAGCCATTAACTTAACAAGCTCTTCGTCGAAAGAAGTTATCCTTAGGTTACAGCCGATGTAGAAAGAAAAATCTTCCTCAATTATCCTTTTACACAGCTCCTTAGCTCTCTCAACATCCGCTCCGAAGTCTTGATCATAAATAACTATGTCTTTAACACCTTTCTCCTCTAATAACTTCATCTCTTCAATAACATTGTCCAAACTTCTTTTCCTTAATGGAAGATCCGATGCATGGCAGAAGTTACAAGCCATTAGACAGCCTCTAGTAGTAACCATGTTTGTAGATGGCTTGTCCCGGTAAAAACCGATAGAGGGACAGTAGTCATCTAAGTCTATTATTTCTCTGTCAGGGAACGGTAGTTCGTCAAGGTCTTCAGCAAACCTTGGGCAAGGCCGGTTGTAAACCAGCTCCCCTTCTTTTCTGTAGACAGTTCCCTCAACTTTTAACTCATCCACTTTAGAAACATCTCCACCAAAATTTTCAACAATGAAGTCACAGACATCCGGCAGTATTATATCCCCGTCTCCTACAGCTGCGAAGTCGAGGCATTCATGGTCTTCAATACAGGCTCCTCCAACAGTGTTTACATGAGAGCCACCAACACCTACCAAGACTTCAGAGCCGTAAATATTTTTTAAATCATCTGCAAGCTCTACTACTCTGTCCCACAGAGGAGCTACAGCCTGTACACCTACTATATCAGGTTTTTCATCAACTATTTTAGAAGTAAGAGACAGTTTTGATTCAAAAACCCCGTCAATAAACTCTACTTCGTAACCTCTCTCCTTTAAAACAGAAGAAATGTAGGAAATCCCTAAGGGATGTGTCGCTCCCGGAACCAGTTTTAACGAATCTAAAAAAGGCAGGGAAACCTGGTAATCAGGGTATATATCGTTAAAAGAGTAGCTTGGCACTACTAAAACAACTTTTAGACCTGGCATAAACTGTGTATTAAACCTCCTAGTAAAAAGTTTTAGAGATAAACAGTATTAAATTATGTGGTTCAAACCGAAAGTAGAAAAAAGGAGTGTAACTAATACTGTTAAACAGGTTTAGACAGAGGTTTTAGATTATTTCAATTAAAAAAACTTTTAGTTTCATAAAACACTTGGTAGAACAGAATTTTTTCAGCGGAGAGAAGATCTATAAAGCTAATATCGCCGTAACGTATAAATGCAACCAGGAATGTTTGACATGTAATATCTGGAAAAGAGAAGCAGAAGAAGAGCTTTCTAAAGAGCAGCTAAAAAAGTTTTTCCAGAGAAACAGTTATAACAAATGGTTGAGCCTTACAGGAGGAGAGCCTTTTCTTAGACAAGACTTAGTAGAGATAGTTAAGTCGGCTGAAAAAGAGCTTGACAGCTTTTACATCCTTAATATCCCTACAAACGGTCAGAACCAGGAAAAGATTGTGAATGATGTTAAAGATATCCTTAAACTAGGTATACCGAACGTTATAGTCTCAGTTTCTATAAACGGTCCTAAAAAGTTACATGATAAAATAAGTGGTAGAAAAGAATCATTTGAAAACGCTTTGAACACTTTTAAAGAACTTAAAGAGATTGAAGAAACATCAAATAAGTTTAAAACATTTTTAGAGTATACTCAGTCACCTAACAATATCGGTAAATTTGAAGAAACGTTTGAAAAGGTAAAAGAACATGTTAGTATCACAGAAAAAGATTTCGCAGTAACCTTTTTCCACACATCAAAGCATTATTATGGGAACGATGGTAAAAAAGAAGGTAAAAATAACGTAGAAGAAATAGTTGAAAAACAGAGAAAACTTCCTAAAACACCTGTACAGCTTGTGAACCAGGTTTTTTTAGAGCTTGCTAAGGACGAATTAGAAGAAAACTCTCTGCCTTGCGAAGCATTGAAGTCATCCGTCTTCATAGATCCTTTAGGAAACGTTTATCCCTGTGTTATCGATAACACTAAGATAGGTAACATTGTTGAAGAAAGTTACTCCTTAGAAGAGATGTTAGATAAAGTAGACAAGGATAAAGTTTTAGAAAAGTGTCAAGGCTGTTGGTTGCCTTGTGAATCAAACCAGAGGATAATGAGTAACTTCTCTAGGTCAGGGATTGAGTACATTAAGAAACGGACAAACTTAAAAAATTAGTTTAAAAAAAAGTTTTAAAGATGGTAACTAAAACCGCTATAATTCTAGGCTATCAGTGCAACAACAACTGTAGATTCTGTTACTGTCACGGAAAAGAGAAAAGATACTCCCCTATGTCAACTGAACAGGTTAAAAAAGAGTTAAGGTCAGGGAGGGAGCGTGGTTCTGATTATGTAGACTTCTTAGGCGGGGAACCAACTATAAGAAAAGATCTTGTAGAGCTAATAAGTTATGCTAGAGAAATCGGTTTTAGAGAGATTGCTATAACTAGTAACGGAAAAATGTTGGCCTACAAAGATTACGCTGAAAAACTGGTAGAAGCGGGTTTAAACAATATTATACTTTCACTCCACGGACATAATGCTAAAACCCATAACATCCTTGTAAGAGATAAAAGAGGTTTTCAGCTGTTTAAGAAAGGTATTCAAAACATTGTTGGTATCGATCCTTCTATCTACATCTGTTTCAACACTGTTGTAAACAAGATAAACCTTGAAACACTTCATAAAATCCCTGGTACAGGGAACAGCTTAGTAGATAAACAGATAGACGGTATAGAGTTTATTTTCCCTCATCCAAAAGGTAATGCTTGGAACAACTTTGAAAAGATAGTTCCAAGACTAGATGAGGTCAATGAACCTGTCAGAAAAGCTATTAAAGCAGCAGAAAAAGAAGGGTATCCTCATATTCAAGGAAGATACATCCCTTACTGCCACATGAAAGGAGTTGAAGAATATGTTTCAGAGACAGAAGCAAAAGAGAAAGACTTTAAGGAACAACACGTAGGTCCTGAGTTCCAAAACCTTGAGGTAGAGAAAACAAGGGAGGCAGACGGGAAAAAGAAATCTAAACGGTGTAGAAAGTGTAAGTACAACCCCGTTTGCGAAGGGGTTTGGAAAGAGTATGTTGAAAAAAGAGGTTTAGACGAGTTAAAACCTATTGTAGAGGATTAAAATGAAAGTAGAGTTTGAGTCGGATTTAGGAGAGAAAGTTGTTGAGAACAAAGAAGCAGTGATGTTTATAACCTTACTAGCTGTAATAGCCGTAGTTTATGCATTTACAACAGATACAACAACAGGTTCAGCAGGAGAATGCCCTATCATGTACAGCCCATCACAGTGTATAAACGGAGATATTGTAACAGCTTTCCACAACCCTAACGAAGAAGAAATAACAGATATTGAGATAACAATACCTAAGGACAACGGACAAGACATACTTATGGTTGAAGAGCCGTTAGGACCTGACCAAACAGAGACACTGACAAAGACAAGTTGTGAAACCCATGATAAAAACAGTATGGAGATTAAATGGTGTTGCGGCTCAGACTGTTTCGAACAAGTGATGGCTTACCCAGACACATCTTTCAACATAACAGAGTTAGAGTGATAAAATGTTGTCTAAAAAAACTGTTATACCTTTAACAGCGGTTTTAGTTGTTTTAATTTCTCTGACAGTTTACATATATTTTGAAGAACCGGAAACATCAGTTATCGAAGACGTAGAAGAGTGTTCGCAGATTAGAGATGATATAGAAAGACAGAAATGTGTTATAACAGTTGCAGGCAACCAAGACAGTTTAGAGAAATGTGATGAAGTGGAAGAGGGATTTGATGACTTTAAAATAATCTGTGAAACAAGGATCAACCAGGAAGTAGATAACTGTGAAGAAATAGATGACGAAGAGCTTTCCAGTATGTGTTACAGGTTGACAGAACAGAGAAACAGTACATTAGGATAAAAAAATAATATAAATGGCCGTTACAAATTCTTAATTAATATGAACAACCGGAACAAACTTTTGTTACTACTTGTTTTTTCAGTAATTATTTTAGGAGTTTTAGTGACAGCATACGATGAAGGAAGCCCATCACCAACAGCTGAAGAAGGTGATGCAGATTATGAAGAAGAGGGTTGGGAGTACGAAGACGGTGCGACCGGTTCTTTAGATGAGTGTGGTATAGACGATATGAAGGTAAGGATTAGATCTCCTGAAGGAAGTGAATCAGGCTGGTTTAACCTAGATTATGAAACTACTTTAGACGGCTGCGGAGAGTATTATGAAGATGATCATGGAGAAGACATCGCACAACATACAGAGTGGGCTAGAGACAATGCTTATGACTACTGTCCTGT
>JALDAI010000057.1 GCA_022729285.1 Candidatus Nanoanaerosalina archaeon | reverse complement strand
TTGGTCTTCTGGTCTCTGACATAGACTTTGTTGTACTCCGAACCTGCTTTTTGTGAGAACTTCTTAACTTTTTCTTTAATCAAGTCCTTTGCTTCTTTTCTGAGAACTTCTTTGACTTTTTCCTTCAGATCTTTATCTCCAATATACCTTTCAGCTATTCTAATGGAGTTCTCAGTAATTTCGTGCTTGTTCTGGTTTTTGATTTCAATATTTCTCTCCTTTCCAAGAAAAGGTATTTTGTTTCCTTCTTGAAACTCTCGGACAGGTATTTTCTGTTTGAAGCTGTCGTACTCTTCTTTTTTGTCAAGTACCCATTCTATATTGTTTTCAAGAAATCTTTCTGGGTCAAGACTGCTTTCTTCAGGAAGCACGACTCTAACAGTGTCTAAACCTACGTCTATCCTTGCTTTTGTTGCCTTTTGGCTTCTCCGTACATCGTATTCTATGGAATAGTTTCCTTTCTCAATTTTTGCCATTTTTACTCCTTGTTGGCAAGAATGTAGGATATTGTTTGGTTTACAAAGCCTTCTTCCTCTTTTGAATAGAGGTCGGTTCTATCAAGGTCTCTAAGTGCATAAAGAATTTTTCTTCTAATATCTCTCCTGATTTCAGGAAGGTATCCATGCAATGAGATATCTTCAGTTCTCTCTCCTATCTCTTTAGCTATCCTCTCAGCTTCGTCTTCTGACTCTTCAAAGTCTTTTTTCAGGTTTTTGAATAATGAGAATTCGATATCAGTCATTTGATGAGTTTCTTTCTCAGATATTTCTTCTTCAATTTTATGTTCTATCTTTTCAAGTTCTTTAAGACCGTCTGAACCTGAAATATCCTCATTTCTCCACTTTTCGATTATCTCTTTCACTCTTTCACTCAAGTTCTCATATATGATGTTCTTGTCATTTTTCTCTTCTAGAGTCTTTTTCTTGGTTAATGCCTGAGTTATGAAGCCGTACTGGTTGTCGGGCTGTTCTACTGTTTTCTCTGGTACTACATCTCTTTCAGGTATTTCGTACTCTACTTCTCCGCTATTTTCTATATCTCCTACCTGGAGGTTTTCTTCGAGAATCTTCCTTGTTTTCTCCCTAACTTTACTCCCTAAAGAGCCTCTACCTCCGTCTTCTGTATCTCGGTAACTTGCATATATCTGTGTAAGGATATCCCAGTTGGTTTTGAGAGGTTCTTCGACAAGAGCTTCGTGTGGAGAGAGTGTTTCGTAAAGGTTCTGTGCTTTTGAATAAACTCTTTCAAACTTTACTCCTTCTCCTTCCTCTTTTTCCAGTTTTACTATACAGTTGTGGAATACTTCTGGATCGTTTTCCAGCTCGATATCATCAAATATTTTCATCAGCTGGTCCACTCTCTGCCTGAATCTCTTTACCAGCTCTTCCTCGTCCATCACTGCGTTCTCTATCACTATATCATCGTACTGTAGGACTTTTTCGATATCTTCAAACACTCCTTGATAATCTACTATCTCTCCGTTCTCCTTTCCTTCACATGGTCTGTTTGTCCTTGCGATAGCCTGTAACAGGTTGTGGTTTTTTAGAGACTTGTCAAGGTACATAGTTTTCAAAACAGGTGCATCGAAACCTGTTAGAAGCTTGTCACAAACCACCAGAATCTTTGGACTTTCCTTCCTCTTGAAGTTCTTGATAACTTTCTGCTCTTTTTCGGCACTTAGATGGTACTTTCTTATCTGCTCGGGATCGTCTCCGTTAGTAGTAATTATTACTTTTACATCTTCAGGGTCGAAGTACTTTCTGAGTTCGTCGCCGTAGAGTGCAGCGGCTCTCCTGCTTGGAGTAACTACCATTGACTTGAACTTGTTAGGCATCACGTTCTCCCTGTAATGTTTCTGGATGTCTCTGATAACTTTTTCCAGTCTTGGCCTTATTTCTGCTAACTCTGTCTGGTCTACGTACTTCTTGATAATCTCCTGTTTTCTTTCAGGATCAAGGTCTTCGAACTCTTCTTCAAAGTCCTGGTCAAGCTGTTCTTCTGGAATCTCCCATTCTGTAGTTCTCTTCTTAAATGCTACAGGGGTTATAACTTGGTCGGTCTGTCCTCTCTTTATCGAGTACCTGTGTAGGTAGCCTTTGTCGTCTGGATGGGAGAACTCGTTAAAAGTGTTTCTGTCCTTTTCGGACTTTCCTTCCTTGACTGGTGTGCCTGTGAATCCGAAGTAGTATCTTTTTTCCTCTGGAACTGCCATTTTAAGCCTGGAGCCAAGTTTTTCCTCCATAAATCTATGAGCTTCATCTACCAGGATTACTGTTTCCATATCCACTTCTGCGTTTATTGGTTTGTTTACGTCTCCGAACTTGTGGATTGTGGTAAGAATTAACTGGCTCTTGTTCTCTGCAAGTAGTTCTTCAAGATGTTCCTTGCTATCTGCGACCTCGAAGAGTGGGAAGTTTATGCTTTCCAGTGTGTCTTCCATCTGTTCTTCGAGCTTTGTCCTATCGACTATCAAAAGGTACTGTTTGTCTTCGATTTCTGGGCTTCTTTTTGCTTTGTTGGCTGTGAATAGCATGGTGTAGCTTTTGCCTGATCCCTGTGTGTGCCATACCAATCCTTTTCTCCTTTTTCCTTTCTTTATTCTTTCCAGCATCCTGTTTGCTGCTCTGTACTGCATGTATCTTGGGACTATCTTGGTGTCTGTTCCTTCGTAGAACACGAAGTATCTGAAGATATCCATGATTTTTTCTGGTTTGAGAAGGTCTTCTGTCCCGTCTTTAAACTCCAGGTTACCTTCTTTGTAGTTGTTGGATCTCCATGGGAAGTAGTACTTGTATGATGCTTTAACTGCTCCGTATCTGAACTCTTTCCCGTCAACTCCTATGTTGAGGAGGGACGGTATGAAGAGTCTTGGTTCTTTTTCCTCGTAGTTGTTAATATTGTCTACTGCATCTTCTACTGTTGTATTCTGTGCTGTGGACTTGCATTCTATGTTGATGAGAGGTATTCCGTTTACAAAGAGTGTGACGTCTGGTCTGATTCCTTTTCTTGATTTTCTTATGAAGGTGTACTGGTTGGTGGCTTTGAAGGAGTTGTTCTTAATGTTTTCTTTGTCTATTATTTTTACGACTCGTGTCTTTTTCTCTCCGTTTCTAAAAACTGGGACTTTTACTCCGTTTTTTATAATCTTGTAGAACTTTTTGTTTCCTTCAACAAGGTTTTCAGGATCCATCTCGTTCTTCAGCTTGTTAACTGCTGCTTTGGCAGTTTTCCCGTCTATATCTTCGTTTATCTCCCTGATTTTCTTCTTCAACAGATCCCAGTAACATACATCAGAAACCTTCCTCCCAAACCTATCATCTAAGACCTTGCTACCTCTCTTATACTCATCATTACCTCTAACAACATCCCAACCATTCCCTTCCAACCACTCCAAAACCTTTTTTTCAACTCCTTCCTCAGTAAACTTTCCTTTCATATCGTTTTCAACTCCTCACAACAACATTTTCTCACTCCTTTTATTTCATACTCACGGAATAAACTCACTTTCAAATAATTGAAAATACTTTCAATTTTTTGTAAGTTATTTAGGCCAGAGCTCTTGTCTGATTTCGATTATTTTATTCCGATTAATCTTTCTTAGGTTTAAATCTTGTCTTATTACCACGTAATTTTCATCTAATGAAATCAATTTTCCTTTCTGTTCTTTTTTATCTGGTTCTAAAACTAAAGTTACATCGGAGTAAGATGTATCATTTGCACTTTTAACAAGAGCAAGAATTAATGTATGGTATACAACTATTCCTCCTATTACAATTATCCAAGAGGTGCTAAACGTTTTGATACTAAAAAAGAAAGTTGAAATAGCTACAAAGGAAGAAGACCAAATGAACTTATCACCTGTTTTTTGAGAAATTTTAACGAAAAGTTTCCTTGCAAACTTTGGCAAGTCTTTTCCATATATCTCCTCTAAAATTTCTGCCAATTCTACAAGGTCACGTTCCTCTACTTTTTTCCTAAATTCTTCTTCAAAAACGTCTGCTAATCCAAGTCGAATCAAGTATTTATGCCCTGTAAGGGAGATATTTGCAGCGCCTAATAGACCTCCGTCAATAACTAGCAGTATTATAGTAAGAGGCAGGACCAAAAAACCGCTTATTTTAGTTATAAGGAAGTATGAAATTATGCCTGGAACTAATAGGTTGAAAAATATGAAAATTGAACCTTGGAGATACTTTGTTTTCCTCTTACTCTCTTGTGGCTTTAAATCCTCCAAAAGCCACCCATAGAGTAGAGGTATTCCTCCAAGCACACCTGCTAAAAATGAAAGTTCAAGGCTCATCGAAATTGTTAAATTTGATAAATCCATTTTAGATTTTTTCAGGGGATACTAATTTCATAGGTTTGTTTAGGTTACTGGTTCTGAAAGATACGGTTATTAAACCGTTTTTATCCAGCTTAGAAGTCTTTTGAACTAGCATTCTTTGTATCTGACTATCGTCATTGATAAGATACCTATTTTCTTTATCAATCTCATGGTTCTGTAATGCACATACAACCTTCTTAGCAAAATTATCTACATCAACATCATCTTGGCCTATGCGTGGGGAAAACACTATCGCTAGATCAATAGGATTTTTTCTGATGTATTCAAAGTTTTCACTTTTCACCCAGCTTTTCCAGTCCTCTCTCAAATCTCCGATACTTTCATCATTATTAGTACTTATCATGTTAGAAGTGCAGTAAACTCCTTCAGCATCTTCTAACACCTTTATCCTATTCCCATTTCCAAGAGTCAAAAGTATCTCAGAAAGTTCTTCTCCCATCTAACCCTCCACCTCCTTCACAGCATCAACCACCTCAATATCCCTGTCCTTAGTCCTAACTTCACCAGTCAACAAATCCTGCATAAGACCCTTCTTTAAATGCTGGAGCTGTTTTTTTATCTTTTCATTCATTCTAATCTCTTCATCAGCAGAG
>JALDAI010000050.1 GCA_022729285.1 Candidatus Nanoanaerosalina archaeon | reverse complement strand
GATTGCTGAAAAAGTTTATAGTAAAATAAATGATTTTGACGGAGTAATTATCAGCCACGGCACTGATACTATGCAGCACACTGCGTCAGCTCTTTCTTTCATGCTTGAAAACCTGGATAAGCCGGTAGTGTTAGTAGGTTCCCAGAGATCAAGTGATAGACCGAGCTCTGACTCTGCTCAAAACCTTGAAGCAGCTGTAAAGTTTGTTTGTGAAGATGTTCCGGGGGTTTTCGTATGTATGCATGAAACCTCTAATGATGATAAAGTAGCTATCCACAGAGGAGTCAGAGTTAGAAAGATGCACTCCTCAAGGAGAGACGCTTTTAAGACAGTAGGAGGAAGTCCTTTTGCAGTTGTTGATTTAGAAAAAGAGTCCTTAGAAGTGAATGGAGAATTTAAAACAACTAAAAAAGAACTAAAACTGAAAAAAGAACTTGAAACTAATGTGGGGTATCTAAAAGTTGTTCCAGGAATGTCTAAAGAAGATATAGAAAGGTTTAAAGAGTCTGAAGGAGTTTTAATAGAAGGTACCGGTTTAGGTCATTTACCTGTAAACAGCTTTGATGAGCATACAGAGCACCACGAAGAAATTCTTAACTCGTTAGAAAGCATCTGTGAAGATACTTTGGTAGGTATGGCAACTCAGTGTATAGGTGGAAGAGTTAACATGGATGTTTACGACTCAGGGCTTAAAATTAAGAATGCAGGAGTTGTTTCATCGGAAAATATGTTGCCTGAGACAGCTTATGTAAAAATGATGTGGGTTTTAGGAAATACAGACTCCTTGGAAGACGCAAAGAAACTGTTTAAACAAAACTTAGCCGGTGAAATTATCGGTTCAGAACATCTTTAAGGTGTTTATTGGTGGAAAAAAGATTTAAAAGCGTACTAGGGGTTACAGGCCTACCTTTATCCGGTAAAAATGCTGTAGCAAGGATTTTAAAATCAGAAGGTTACAGAGTTATCGATATGGGGGAAGTGGTCCGGAAAGAAGTTAAGGAAAGAGGGTTAGAGCCTGGAAAGGACTCTGCAAAATTTGTTAAAGAGATGAGAGAGGAAAAAGGAATGGGGGCTATAGCAAAACTAACAGTGCCTTATTTAGAAGAGTTTGAAGGTAAAAAACTTTTGATTACAGGTATGCGCAGTATAGATGAAAAAGAAGTTTTTGAAGAAGAGTTAGACCAAGGAATAAATGTCTTAGCGGTTTGGGCTTCTGAAAAAGTAAGGAGGAAGAGAAGGGAAAGAAGAGGCCGTAGAGAAGACCTTGAAGGACAAAAATTCCATGAGAGGGATTTAAGAGAGATTGGTAACGGAGTTGCTAAACTTATGGCGTTAAGCGACAAAATGTTAGTGAACGAGGAAGTTTCTTTAGAGGAGCTTAGAAAAAGAGTTTTTGATAGAGCGGGTGATATAATATGAATTATGAAGAATTAGGTTTTAAATGCGGTATAGAAATACACCAACAGCTGGATACTAAGAGAAAACTTTTCTGCCAGTGTAAAACGGATAATGTGAATGTAAAAGCTGATAAAACGGTTGTAAGAAAGTTAAGGCCTGTTGCAGGTGAAAAAGGAGCTGTGGATGATGCTGCAAAGTTTGAGTTTTTGAAGGCTAAGAGCTTTGAGTACAACATATATGAGGATCTTTCGTGTTTAGTAGAGCTGGATGAAGAGCCTCCTCACTCTGTTAATAATGAAGCTTTAAACACTGTTTTACAGTTCGCAATGATGCTTGACTGTGAAATACCTGATGAGATCAGGTTTATGAGGAAGTTAGTTTTAGACGGTTCCAACCCTTCAGGTTTCCAGAGAACAGCTATAATCGGTTTTGACGGAGTTCTTGAAACAGAGCTGGGAGAGGTACAAATCCCGGATATAGAGCTTGAGGAGGAGTCAGCAGGAAAACATGGTGAGAAAGGAGAAAAAGTAGTCTATGATTTGGACAGGTTAGGGATCCCTCTGATAGAGATAGGTACTGATGCGTCGATAAAATCTCCGGAACATGCTAAACAAGTAGCAGAGAAAATTGGAATGTACCTTAGATCTACTAGAAATGTTAAAAGAGGTCTAGGAACGATAAGACAGGACGTTAATGTTTCGATTGAAGAAGGCGCCCGTGTGGAGATTAAAGGATTCCAGGATGTTAGGAACCTTGACAAACTTGTTGAAAAAGAAGTTTCAAGGCAGAAAAGCCTGGTCGACCTGATAGAAGAACTTGAAGAAAAAGAGGAGCTGTTTGAAAACAGTTTTGAAGACGTCACAGAGATTTTTGAGTCGTGCGGAAACCAGATTATAGGAGCCGTAGTTTCGAATGGCGGAAAGGTTTTTGGGTGTAAAGCTCCTTTAGAGGGATTGATGAACCAAGAGCTTTGTGAAGGTCAGACCTTGGGATCTGAATTAGCAGGTTATGCTAGGGCTCAAGGTCTTAACGGTATGATGCATACTGATGAAGATGTTAGCAAGTACGGTCTAAAGGAAGAGTTCCAGAAAGTTTCCGAGGAACTTGGTAAGGAAGACGGTGAAACGGTTATTATTGTAGCAGGGGACAAGGAAAAAGCTGAAAACGCTATCAAAGCAGTTTTACAAAGAGTTTCTTTACTGTTTGAAAAAGTTCCTGAGGAGACACGAGGAGCAAACGATGATTTTACAACAGACTACTCAAGACCTCTTCCAGGCGCGGCTAGAATGTATCCTGAAACAGATGTAAGACCGATAACTGTGGATAGAAAAAGGCTGAAAGAGCTTAAAGAAAGCATTCCTAAAACACTTGATAAAATCCAAGAAGAGCTTTCTGAAAGGATAGGAGAGCAGTTAGCTCTGCAGATAACTTACTCTGAGTGGTTGGAGTCCTATGAAAAATTAGTTGAAGAAAAGGATTTTGACGAACGTTTTGTAGCAAACTTTTTTGTCAACACGGTTAAAGATACGGAGTCAAGGTATGGTCTAAACATCGGTGAAGAAGACTTTAACAGGATTAAGGACGTTATTGGAGCATACTTTGGTGGAGAAGTGTCTAAAGACAGTTTAGGAGTTCTTCTAAAAGAAAGCGTTGTAAAAAAGGACAAATCCATTTCCAGCATAATTGAAGAGAAAGGCCTTGCTAAAGTATCCGGTGACAAAGTTAGAGATGTGGTGAAAAAGGTTTTGTCGGATAAAAAAGAGCTTATAGATCAGAAAGGAGAGCATGCTAGAGGAGCTCTTATGGGCCTTGTTATGAAAGAATTAGGGGATGGCGCAGAAGGAGGAGAAGTCAACAAGGTATTATCAGAGGAGTTAAGCAAGGTTTTGTAAACTTCTTCTTTCCTCTTTTTTCTTCTAAAACCGGCGATTATAGAGTATATAAATATTTATAAAGGTTGTATTTAAAGGACTGTTTTAGTTATAAAAACTCGGTTAAACTAGTTAAACCGTAGTTTTTTGTAGGGTGTATATAATATGGAAGAGATAAAAATTGAGAACGTTGTGGCTTCTACTGACTTTAAAAGAAGGATGCCGCTTGATAAAATAGCTATTTACCTTGAAAACACTGAGTACGAGCCTGAACAGTTTCCAGGTCTTGTTTACAGATTAGAAGAGCCTAAAGCAGCGGCTTTAATTTTTGGATCCGGAAAAATTGTTTGTACGGGAACAACTAGCCCGGAAGAAGCAGAAACAGCTGTTTTAAAAATTATTGAAGAGCTTAAAGAGTCTGATGTTGTTGTTGAGGAGAAGCCTGAGATTACAGTGCAGAACGTTGTAGCTTCAAGTCATCTGAACCAGAACTTGAACCTAAACAGGATCGCTTTCGAGCTAGTTGGTACAGAGTACGAGCCAGCACAGTTCCCAGGACTAGTTTACAGGTTAGATGATCCAAAAGTTGCTTTCCTACTATTCTCATCCGGAAAAATTGTTTGTACCGGAGGAAAGAAGGAAGAAGACGTTAACAAGGGAATAGCAAGACTTAAAGAGAAGCTTAAAGAGATTGGAGCTCTTTAACCCTTTCTCCATTTTTTTATTTTAACATTTTTTCTATCCGTTTTTAAGTTATGTTATTATTTTAAGAGTTGTAACACTATTCTAATACATAGTTTTCCGGGGGGATAGATTTGGAGTACCATGAGAAAGTAGAAAGATTTGAAAGCTTTTTTAGGGAGGTTTACGATGAAATAGTTGCTGAAACGGTTTCTTCAGGCGACCAAGCAATAATTATAGATTATAACGAATTTTCTAAGTTTGATAGTACTTTTGCCGATGTTCTCCTAGAGCATCCCGAAGAGTGCGTGGATGCTGCAGAGGAAGCTGTTAAAAACCATCCCGTGGTAGAGTCAAGCCTTCTAGTCCATTTTGAGAACCTTCCTAAAACTGAGTACGTACTTATTAGAAACCTTAGAAGCCACCATATAGGAAAAATGCTGGGAGTTAAAGGTATTATAAAGAGAGCTTCAGAGGTTAGACCGGAGTTAGAGTCTGCTATCTTTGAGTGTAGTAACTGTGGTGACAGGTTTGAGAAAGAACAAGAATCCTCAAAGCTTACAACCCCTCATAAATGTGACTGTGGTTCCAGAAGCTTTGACTTAGTTGATAAAGTTATGAGAGACGTTCAGACAGTTACTATAGAAGAGAATCCGGAGACCATAAGCGGTGCTGAACAGCCAAGAAAAATCGGCGTAATACTTAGAGATGATTTAGTTGATCCACAGTTCCAGAACAAAGTTGTGCCGGGAAATAAAGTTATTATAAACGGAGTTTTAAGAGAAAAACCTATCAAAAAAGATTCTAAAAGGTTCGATATATTTGTTGATGCTAACTATCTTGAAACCACTCAGAGAGAGTTTGAAGAGATCGAGATAGATGATGAGGAGGAAGACGCGATAAAAGAACTTGCTGAAAGCGAGGACCTTATTGAAAAAGTTGTTTCAGGTATTGCTCCTTCGATCCATGGCCATACGCAGATAAAAGAAGCTATTGCGCTACAATTGTTTTCCGGAGTTAGAAAAGAAAGGCCTGACGGAACATCCACAAGAGGCGACATCCACGTTCTTTTGATAGGAGAGCCAGGAACAGGTAAATCCCAGTTACTAAAGTTCACAGGTAGTTTAGCTCCTAAAGGAAAGTATGTTGTTGGAAAAGCAGCAACAGCTGCAGGTATTACAGCAACAGTTATGAAAGATGAGATAACAGATGAATGGACGCTTGAAGCAGGAGCGCTTGTATTAGCGAACAAAGGTATAGCTACGATTGACGAAATAGATAAGATGGACAAAGGAGATAGGTCCTCTATGCACGAAGCTATGGAGCAGCAGAGTATCACGGTGTCAAAAGCCAACATACAAGCAACACTTCAGTGTAGGACAAGTATTCTTGCCGCAGGAAACCCGAAATTCGGTCGTTTTGACCCTTTTAGACCGGTTGGAGAACAGATAGAAATTTCAGATACCTTGATCTCACGTTTTGACCTTCTTTTCCCTGTAAAAGACATACCTGATGTTTCAAAGGACCGAAAGCTTTCGGACCACATCATGTCTATGCACACAGATCCTCAAGACATGGTTGGGGAAGTATCTATAGACCGTTTAAGAAATTACATTGCTTATGCGAAAAGAAATGTGGCTCCAAAGCTGACTTTAGATGCTCAGAAAATTTTGAAAGATTTC
>JALDAI010000035.1 GCA_022729285.1 Candidatus Nanoanaerosalina archaeon | reverse complement strand
CATTTTAACAGGTGATTTAAAAAATGTCTAATTTTTTCCCGGAATGTCCTGAGTGCCACAAAGGCTATATGGTGCCTTTTTCGTTTAAAAACGATGTTTTTGAGAAGTGGAAGTGCACTAACTGTAAGTATACTTTGCAGAAAAGGGAGTAGAAAACCAACTCCTAACAAACCTTTTCTTTTCAATCTAAAACTTATTTAACACAAGTAGAACAATTTTTGTTACAATGAAGATAAAGTACAAGTTATTAATTTCTCTAGCAGTATTAATTTTAGCATCCACCTTAATGTACAACCTATACCTTTTAAGAGGGGATTTTGGAGATTCTAGAGTTTCTCAAGCATTGAACACTGGTTTTAAAGTAGTTGAAGAACACTTTACTTCTTTTTTGAAAAGTGTGAACCTCCTTCCTACAGTAAGAGAATCTGCGTTATACGGAGAATTAAGCCCCGAAGAAATTGTTGAAAAGTCTGAGAGGACGACTGTATCCGATATCAATAGAAATATTATCAAGTATACTAGGGAACTTGTAGAGGTTGAAGGGAGAGTAGTGTCGTTTGAAACAACTGATAATGAGGAAAACTTTCTTTTAGACTCTGATGATGGCTACATAAACATCTTCTACTCTTTTGAAAGAGAAGAACACGGTGTAACAACTATTGATTTAAACGGATCTAAGTTGGATGAGAACGATGAAGTCTCTGTATACGGACTGTTTATCGGTACTAAAGAACACGATTCAAGGCATTTTTCAGGTAATATACCTAATATTGAGGCCAGGTATATCACAACCCCTTCCAGCCATGTTAACGGTTCAGAGTAGTTATTTCTTTTAAGAAATGCAGTAAGATATTCTAAAAAGGTGTGTTAACGCCGGGAGAGGGATTTGAACCCTCGTGGGCGAAGTGCCCACCAGCTATATAGTTCTTTCCTCCGTAAAGCGGTGAAAAGGTTTCCAAGCTGGCGCAATGCCAGACTATGCGACCCCGGCCTAATCTACTAACTACTTCTACAATCTTTTAAACATTTTCTAACAACTTCTTGTTCAACCCGGTAAAAGTATCTGTAAAACAGTACAATTTAAAAGATTTACTTACACTTATTTTATCCGATACCTATGGAAAAAGCAAGAGTAAAGCTTAGTAGTACTGAGCCTGACAAAGTTGACGGGCTTGCAGCAGATATTAAAAGTGTTTCAGAAGAGTACAATGCAAAGGTTTCAGGGCCTGTACCACTTCCAACGGATAGGCTGAGAATAAATACTAGAAAAGCGCCTGATGGAGAGGGAGCATCTACTTTTGAAAGATGGGAGCTAAGGCTCCACAAAAGGTTGATAGATGTTTCTGATTCAGAAAGAGCTCTTAGACAGATTATGAGAGTTCATGTTCCTGAAGGAGTGTCTATCGAAGTTGAGCTGATCGAGTAGTTTAAACAGTTTTTTACCTGTGGTTTTTAAACCTCAGGTACAACCGTTAACTACTTAAAACCTCAATCAAAATATTTGTTAGCAAGAAAGAGGGCGTTTTTTGCCGAGTTGGTGTAGTGGCCCATCATACGACCCTGTCACGGTCGTGACGCGGGTTCAAATCCCGCACTCGGCGTCCTCATAAATTTTCTTAAAAAAATAATGGTTTTGTAAAAAATTCTATCAACACAATTTTTTGAACTCTATTTTAGCATATGCCGGGAATCCTGAAGTATCATGTAGGAACTGTTTATTTTTAACGTCTAAATTACCTTTTTCAACTTCTTCGAAAAACCTGATATAAGGCTTGAAACAGGTTGTCTCCTCGATTTCAGGGTTTCTACACATCCTATCATTAAAAACCTTAGAGTGTTCTCCTTCTTCAGAGAAGTAAGGAAGCGTTATCATTTTATCCTTACCACATTCCACATCCATTTTTTGTAGATCGCAATCCGCTGTTTGAACAGTATTGCCTTTTCCGTACTCGTCTTTTATGACATCTAAATCACAGAAGCCTCTAGTTATTTCAGTGGGGCTTGTGCTGATAGGAAAACTGTTAAACCTTATATCTTCTCTCTCCCCATAATTTATCTCTCTAACTCTTTGGTGTATAGGAGCGTCCTCTGCAAACTTTTCTTCAACCCATGACTCATCGGACATGTGCTCATAAAAATCTTGGTAGGCTAAAACGTTCAAAGAAAACAAATAAACTATTAAAATCAGTAAGACAGGTACCCCATATTTGAAAACTTTTTTAGCCCTTGTTAAACCTGCTGAAAATATTAAAAGAAACAGTGGCGTCACAGATATTAAGTTGTGAGACGGCATAGGCGCGTTAGGATCCCATCTAGGGACAACTGTCAACAGTAGAAGTACTAAGATACTAAACAGTACAAGACCTTTTCCTTCCTTACTTCCCTCAAAGATTATGAACCCGTATGATGCTATTAACAGAAATAAAAACAAACCCATTGTATCCGGATACTGTCTTACTTCTACATACTCTCCACCTCCAAAGTTGTTTTTCAAAACATCGAACACTTTTTCTCTTGGGAACAAGATTCTATCAAGGTGTTCAAGCCGTTCTCCAAATAAACTGATATGTTCTGAAGGAGTTCCGATACCTAAAGTATCAAGTGACCCGAAAGATTCAAAGTCACCGTATCCATCATCTGAAAAGCTTGAATAGTATATGTGGGAGGAGGCTAAAACAAACAACAAAACCAAAACAACAAAAGACCTCCAATTCTCCCTAAAAAAACCCAAAGGCTCATCCAACCAAAACAAACCAGCCACACCCAACGAAATAACCACATAAGCAACAGTAAACTTCTGATAAACACCCAAACCAAAAACCAAACCACACAAACCACCCCATAAAACCGAACCTTCCCTCAAAAACCGAACAAAACAATAAAACGACAAAACAGACCAAAACATCACATAAACATACTCCGAATGCTTAACCAACACAACAAAAGGCATCAAAACAGCAAAAACACTACCCAAAACACCAGTAAAACCATCAAAAAGCTCCCTACCAACCAAAAAAACCAAAAAAACTGTCAAACCAGACAAAACAGAAGAAACAAAACGAACAACAAACAAACTCTCACCAAAAACCTTCAAAAAAGGAACCAACAAAAACAAAGGACCAGTATAACCATAAAAATCAAAACTACTCAAAGGATACGTCTGATTCAAAACACCCAACTCAGGCTCCAAACCAAAACAATCCCAACAAAAAACAGACAACAAAAAACCCAAAACCGACAACAAAACAGCTAACGAAGTATACTTCCTACTCTTTACAACTTCTACAATTTTTCTTAAAAAAGGTTGTATCGCCATAGCAGTTTACCGGTAATTTTTTTTATCGAAATTATGTGAACTCAGTCTCGACTAATGCCCGACCATAGATATAGTCCATTATGTTGTTGACGCCTTCAACCTTTTCCAAGTCTTCTTCAGGTTTGTGTCTACTGTACACAACAAACTCTTGTTCATCCAGTTTAAAATTGACTCCTGTTTTCTCAGAGATTCTCTCAACATAATCCATATTTATATCCGAGTAATCGATCGGTTCGTTTTCAAAAAACCTTATACCATAGAAAACATCGTCTCCATCTAAAACATGGGCTCTATCAGCTCCCACATCATTGTAAACCTCTTTAGAAGCATTTAGGCTGAGTCCTTCATCGCGGTAATCTGTTTGTAAAACAGCAGGAGTTTCAGACTCGATATAATCACTTATAGCTTTTCCTCCTTCGACAAAACATACTTCATCGAAGCCACAGTTGTTAGAAATTTCAAAGTACTTTTCTAAAGCCATAAATACCTCCCTCCTATACAATGTTTTGTCATCTCTCAATAAAAAATGTTTGGAAACAGGGATTCAGAGTTAAGATGTTGAAACGATTTCTAAAACATCCCCGGAAGAAACTTCTTTGTCCGAACCCACCCTTCGGCCTGTTTTCTTGTCATTAGCATACAAGAAGTTGTCTCCTAAATCTGTGTGAACATGGTATGCAAACTCTTTAGCCGTTGTTTTCTCCGGAACTAGGAAGCAGTCAGGCAGTACATTACCCTTTTCATCCCCTAAATTCTTTGATCCCACAGGAAACACGGGCATTAAGTTCAGCTCTTTAAACAAAGCTTTCTCCAAAGATTCTTGGACACCGGTTCCACCGTACTCATCTAAAAACTCTTTTATCTTTTCTAAGCCTTGCTTCTGCTTACCAGAAACATTTTCTAAAACTTTGAAAGAACTTTCTCCAGGCAAGTAGTCGATCACACCGGCTTCATCAGCTTTTTTAAGAGCTTTTTCAGCATGTACCGACACAGGTACTATCGTCAAATCCTGGTACTTTTTTTCACTCTTTATCTCATCAAAATTCTTTTTAGCTTCTTCAAGATCCATTTTGTTAGCAGCTATAACCATCGGCTTAGTTCTTTTTCTCATTTCCCTAGCAAAACTTTTCTTCTCTTCTTCAGACCATTCTTTAGGTTTTTTAGATAATCCTTGAGATTTTATCACTTGTCTAACCTGGTTTTTATCGGTCTTAAATGCGGACATCTGTTCTGAAACAACTTCCTCAATCTTCTGTTTATCATGTCTCTGTTTTTCAAACTTTTCTAAAGCTTTCTCCAGTATCTCTAAGTACCACATATCCAACTCTTCCTCTAAAAAATCTATATCCTTTCGCGGATCATGGTTTTCACTAGGCTCTCCTTCCGAATCAGTTTTACCGGAAAAATCTACGACATGGATTAAAACATCTGCTTCGTTGAGGTCTGATAAAAACTTGTTTCCAAGCCCTTTTCCTTTATGTGCTCCAGGGATAAGTCCTGCAACGTCAACAAGTTTTACAGGGGTGTATCTTTTCGAATCAGTGCAGAAGCCTGTTCTTGGATCACATGTTTTGTTAAACTGTTTATCAGGGCATTCCACTCTAACAAAAGCCTCGCCGATGTTGGGCTCAACAGTTGTAAAAGGATACTCTGCTTCAGGTATGTTGTTCATAGTGGCGGCATTGAAAAAACTTGATTTACCTACAGAAGGTTTACCTACCAGCCCGATCTTGTATACCATAAATTAAAAACAAGGTTTCAAACTCTTAAATCTCAGGTAAAGTAGTAGGAAGGACTGGAACATTTAGAGAAAAACAGTCACTTTTTAAAACCTTTACTACTCATATATAACCAATGGACTCTTTGTCAGAAGAGCTTTCTGAACACTCTCCCGATTTCCTCAATTATGATAATTGGGTAGAAAACTACTGCGAGAAAATCTCTGAAAAAATAGGGTATAACAAACCTTTCCAAATAGTTGACACCGAAAAAGGCCCTAGCTCGATTGTTAAACCTGTTAAATACTCTACCAACGGTAAAACCATAGTTAACAACGTCTATATGAAGATCAACAAGAGTAAAATCGGAAGTTACAGCGATTTCATCGATACTGCTGTAAAATCTATGGTTAAAGGAGTTCAGTTCGATGAACTTATCGGCAGGAGTTTTGAAAACACGGATACTTTTAACAGCCTTCTATTGTTTTTAGACGGGCAGCACTCAAGCTTTTTTAACGATGAGAGATCTACACAAGAGGCTTATGAGGAATTAGAGGAAAAAGAGTTTAACCAACAGTCTTATATCAGCGTTTCCGAGGATTATGCTGTAGGCTTTTTTGAGCTAGAAGTTATGGACGAAAAAGTTTCTAGAAGGGTTAGGTATCCTTTAGTTATCAAAAAGGACTTATATGAAAAAAGTTCCAAAAAATTTTGGAAAAACAAGGTTGAAGATGAAGCTGCAAAAGTTTTAGAGAGCAACCACCAAGAGAACAAGCAGGTTAGGAACCTAAAAAAAGGCCGAACCTACATAACAGAGCTATACAATGAAAGTATTTCCGTTGAACAGATAAACAGTAGCTTGGAAGACTGTAAAACAAGGTTAGAATCTGTCAAAAACACTTTGGAAAGTGAAGACTTTAAGAAGTTAGCCTAAATTTTAAAAAAACTAACAGTAGTCACAGTTGTCCAATCTACTTTCTAAGCTGCTAATATCGCTCTCTAAGCTGCTAATATCGCTCTCTAAGCTACTCATTTCATCATAAACATCCTCTATCTCATCTTCTGCCCAACGTAGATTAACTGCATCTTTAGAACTCACAGGGTCATTTACATCAATAATCCGATTATGACCCATATCTAAGTTTGAGTTAGCAGAACCGGCGCTGAAATCTATCTGGAACAACGGATGTCCTTGTGTATGCCCATCATCGAAAGACTGGGAAATTGCGCCAACTAAAGAAAGCGAAATAACGAATAAAAGAGCTATAAAAAACATCTCCGATTTACTGATATCAATCTCCAAAAGTTTTCCTAGTCTAAAACTAGCCATTTTAATCGGTTCCACTACTTTATTATGAGTTAAGGCGTTTTAAATAATTTAGAAAAAATTTATTATAACAGTCCTTCCATTTCCAAAGCTCTAACTCTTAAAGCTTGATCCATCCTGTTTTTGTAAAGATCCATATCTACCTTAGAACTATCAAAACATCCATGTAAAATACCTCTACCGCTCACTTCCTCAACAATCTTATCCACCAAATTTTCCGGTTCATCAGAATTGCTCAAACCTGATTTCGCCACCATCTCTCTTAACTCTTCATAATTTTTCTCAATATAATCCTCAGCATGTCGCTCAATAACTATCGAATCATGGTAGTCTATTTTATCCCTCATCTCCGCAAACTCAGGGTCCACATACTTCGCAAAGTTTTCAACCTGTTCCTTATAATTAGAACCGGAGTAATTTTTCATTACAAGACCTTCCTTCTTTTCTACACCGTAATTACTATCATCTAACATATCCTTGACATCGTCTAACGACATTTTTCCTTCTTCTAATACCTCTACAGTGTTCAAATCTAATCCGTAGAAATCCACAACTTTTTTAGCCTCATCATAATCGAGAAACTTTCCTCCCTCCCCTTTTTCTTTGTCTAAAACATCTATTAAGTAAAACTTGTCCTGGAACTTTTTAGGATAAGTTTTAGTATGTGTTGAAAGCCACTCACCATAAAAAACGTACCTAGGATCTAATGCAGAGTGAATTGATGGCTGTGCATTATAACCTCTTTTAGCAAAGTTCTCATAGATTTCAGCCCTGATTTCTTTATTAACCCATTGTAAGAAATCTCCTTTCCAGGAAAAAGCTGTTTCAGAAGCAACATTATTTATAGGTTTTGCGCGGCTTCCTGCCACTAATTTACCTTTAGAATTCATTTTAAACTGGCAGTTGGCTCCATCCAACTTCTCAAATACTTTGACCTTTTTATCAAGTACCCCAGGGTTTTCAGAAATATACTTTATAGAAGGGTACTTATCATAATCTTCCATTTTATCCCCCTCTAATGATAAAAGAAAAAACATTCTTTATAAATATGATAGTAACTAAGAGAAAAGGAGTTAAAATCCTTTTCTGACCTCATCCAAAAAGTCTGATATCTCCT
>JALDAI010000054.1 GCA_022729285.1 Candidatus Nanoanaerosalina archaeon | reverse complement strand
GTTAGTATCGAACAAGATATCCCGCTCTCAAAACTTTATGGGATCACAGAGTTTTACACAATGCTGAGAAACAAGCCTGTAGGAGAAAACGTTATCGAAATATGTATGTCGACTTCTTGTTTCTTAAACGATAGCGGTAGTCTAAAGGATTACTTAGAAGAAAAACTAGGAATAAAAACAGGGGAGACAACTGTTAACGGAGAATTTTCTCTTTTCAGAGTTTCCTGTATAGGCTGTTGTTCCGAAGCTCCGGCGATGATTGTCAACGATAAACCATATACTAAACTTACTAAAGACCGTATAGACTTTATATTAGAAGAGTTGAGAAACTGATGCAGATACTGAGAAAAACTAACTTAGAAGCCTTAAAGCTTGTGGACAGACTTGAACGAGAAGAGTTTCTTGAAAAAATGGAGGAGAAAAACCTTGTAGGTAGAGGTGGTGCAGGTTTTCCCACAGCTAAAAAGTGGAGAATGGCTCTAGAACAGGACAAAAAACCTTTATTAGTTATTAACGCGGATGAAGGGGAGCCAGGAACTTTTAAGGATAAATTCATCCTTGAAAACAACTGTGAAACTTTTATTGAAGGTGTTATGTTAGCAAGTAAGGTTTTAGGAGCTGAAAAAGCGTTTATTTATCTGAGAGGGGAGTATGAGTATCTGCGTGAATCAGTTGAAGAAACTATAGATGAGCTTGACAAGAAAACTTCTAAAGATTTTGATATCACGGTAGTGAGAGGAGCCGGAGCTTATGTTTGTGGAGAAGAAACATCTATTTTACAGTCGATAATGGGTGAAAGAGGTAACTCTATGAAAAAGCCTCCATACCCGACAGAAGAAGGTCTCTGGGGTAGGCCTACTGTGGTAAACAACGTTGAGACAGTTACCTGTATACCTCAACTACTTGTATACGATGACTGGAACCCTGATCTAAGACTTTTTTCCCTTTCAGGAAATGTTTCTAATGCAGGACTTTTCGAAGTACCTTTAGGGGTAAAAGTTTCAACTCTTATAGACCTTTCCAGGCCAAAGAACAGTTTAAAAGCAATGTCCCTAGGAAACTTTGGAGGAATAATGCCTATCGAACAAGATATGGAGATTAACCCTGAATTAATAGACGGTGAAAACTGTTTTCACGGTACATACTCTTTGGTATGGATTGATGAAACTAACAATATAGCAGATGTCTGTAAAAATATTGCTGAATTCTATACATACGAATCCTGCGGGAAATGTACGCCTTGTAGAGAAGGTTCCAAAGAGATACTTGACTTGTTGACAAAGATTTGTAATGAAAGAGGTTCTGAAGAAGATCTTGAACAATTAAGGTATATGGCAAAACATGTGAACCAGACAAGTCTTTGTGGACTTGGTAAAACTGTTGGAAAACATGTTCTAACAGGTTTTGAACATTTTGAAGAAGATTTTAGAGAGAAGGTGGAGTTATGAAGGTTTACTTAGACGGTAAAGAGTTAGATGTTGACGGGGATAGTACACTGTTAGAAATATGTGAGAGAGAAGGTAAAGAAGTACCTACTAAGTGTCATGTTGAAGAAATGGAGCCCGATGCTAGATGTAGAGTATGTCTTGTATCGATGAATGGAAAACTTGTTACTTCCTGTTCCACAAAGCCTGTTGAAAATGCTGAAATAATTTCTAACTCTGAAAAAGTTGTTAGAGCAAGAGAAACTAACAAAAAACTTATGAGACAGCAGAAAACAGATTCAGAAGCTTATAATCTGTTTAAAGAAGTTGGTTTAGGCAATAAAAGATTTGGAAAGGAAGAAAAAGATGTTGAAGAGAAAGGTAGAGCCCTAAAAAGGGAGATGGAGAAATGTGTTAACTGCGGTAGATGTGTTAAAGTATGTAATAGAGTTCAAGGAGTTAATGCTATAAACTTTGCTGGAAGAGGTCATGAGACAAGAGTCACTCCTCAAAGAGGTAAAAAACTTTCCGAAGTAGCTTGTATAAGGTGTGGTCAATGCCTTTTAGAGTGTGAGGAAGGAGCTTTAATCGAGGAAAACAGTATTGAAGAAGTTGAAAAATTTTTAGAGGATGAGGATAAGTTTGTAGTGGCACAGACAGCACCGGCAGTTAGATCTTCTTTAGGAGAACTTTTCGGTTTAGAACCTGGAAAAAATGTTGAGAAAGAGATGGTAGAAGGTTTGAAAAAACTAGGGTTTGACAAAGTGTTCGACACAGTTTTCGCAGCAGATCTCACGATTGTGGAAGAAGCTTCAGAACTGATACAAAGAGTAGAAAACGGTGGACCGTTCCCTCTAATAACCAGCTGTTGTCCTGGATGGATTCTTTACATGGAGAACTTTCATCCGGATCTTAGAGAAAATGTTTCAAGCTGTAAAAGTCCTCAGATGATGTTAGGAGCTTTAGTAAAAAGTTTTTATGCTGAAAAGATAGGGAAAGACCCTGAAGATGTTGTAGTAGTTTCAGTTATGCCTTGTACTTCCAAAAAATTTGAGGTTTCAAGGATTGAGATGAAAGACGACGTTGATGCTGTTTTAACAACTAGGGAAGCTGCGCAACTTTTTAAGAAAAACTCTTTGGATATCTGTCAGATGGATGGGCAAGAGTTCGACCAACCGCTCGGAATATCTACAGGAGCAGGAAAAATATTCGGTGCTACAGGAGGAGTTATGGAAGCTGCAGTAAGAACTGCTAATGACAAACTTGGTGGAGATCCTATAGATTTTCATTTAGAAGAGGTTAGAGGTGAGCACGGAGTTAAAAAAGGAGTTGTCAGTATCAACGGCAAAGAAATAAAGTTCGGTGTAGCTCATGGAGGAAAGAACATTGAGAAAACGGTTGAAACTTTGGAAGAAGAAAAGTTCCATTTTGTAGAGTTTATGGCCTGTCCAGGCGGATGTGTATGTGGAGGAGGTCAGCCGAAATCCGATGTGAACTTGTTTCCGGAAAGAGCTGCAGCACTTTACATCGACGATGAGAACGCAGAAATCCGGAGGTCACACGAAAATCCGGCGGTTCAAAAAGTATACAAAGATTTTCTTGGTGAGCCTTTGTCAGAAAAATCGGAAGAAATTCTACATACTTTCTACTTTGAGAGAGAAGGTTTTTGAAACAGTTTAAAACTTATTTTTTAACTGGTACACTGTTAAAAAAATCGTTTATTAATAGAAGAAATGTGTTTAAAAATGGGAGAAGGAAAAGGCTGGTTGGACCGAGGAAGTTATAGAAAAAAAGTTTTAGCAGGCCCCGAAAAGTTAGGGGAAAATAGAATTGTACAGATAGTAGAGGTAAAGCCAGGTCAACACGTTGAACCACATAAGCACTCTATTACAGAAGAAGTGTTTGTTATACAGAGTTCAGTAGGATACTTGAAAGTAGGAGGAAAAGAAGTGGAAGCGGTTAAAGATAAAGTAGTTTTGTGTGAGCCAGGAACGGTCCATGAAGTTTTTAATCCTTCTGAAAAACCTTTGAGAATCCTAGTTTTCAAAAACAATGTTGAAGAAAACGATACAGAATGGGTATAATTAGGAGTAGGAAGATGGATAGATATAAAGAAATAATACCGGACTTTGAAAAGTTTAAAGAAGTTGTTAAGACACACCAGCCGTTTGATTGTAGAGTTAACAGTTTAAAAACTTCTGTAGAAGAAGTGAAACAGCATTTTAAAGATGAAGGGATAACTTTTGAACAGAGGGACTGGAATAAAAACTTTCTGAAGCTTGACAAAAGGCCTGGAAAAACATATGCTCACTGGTTAGGAAAAGTTTATGTCCAAGAATCGACTTCAGCAGTACCGCCTTTAGCTTTTGATTTCTCAAAAAAAGATGTGGAAAAAACTAAAGTTTTAGATATGTGTGCTGCACCGGGATCCAAGACAACCCAGATATCGGGTATCATGGAGAACAAGGGAGAGATCACAGCAAACGATGTGAAGTCACAGCGAACTAGAAGCCTTTTAGCTAACATCTATAGACTGGGCTGTTTAAACGTTAAAGTAACAGAACAGGATGCAAGAGATATAAAAGAAAACGGAGGCTCTAAGAAGTACGACAAAGTACTGGTAGATGTTCCTTGTACAGCCGAAGGCAATCTTAGAGAAAAAGACTACTTGAAAAAAGGAGTTCAGGTTAAGGACTCGAAAAACATGTCGGAGCTACAGAGACAGATTTTGGAAAAAGCTTTCAAACTCTGTAAGAAAGGAGGGGAGGTTGTATACTCTACCTGTACTTTTTCGCCGGAAGAAAACGAGATGGTTGTAAAAGATTTTCTTGATAAAGGAATGCTTGAAAACCCGGGCTTCAGCTTTCCGCATTCGAAGGGAATTACGGAATGGAACGGTCAAACGTTTTCAGAAGAACTTAGGAAAACGGTGAGAGTTTATCCTCACCAGATAGATTCAGGAGGGATTTTTGTTGCCAAGTTTACAAAGCTGTGAAGAATACCTTATACAAAGGTTCGGTGTAGAAGAAATATTTGAAAATTTTAAGCTAGTGGAGAGAAGCGGAGATTTTTGGATAGTTCCAAAAAACATGAATGTAGAAGGAGAGTATATTACAACAGGGATAAGAGCGTTAAGAGACACAGGGATAGGGTTAAAACCTACAACATACTTTTTACAGTGGTTAGGAAACCGGATTACGAAAAACAAATTGGAAATGGACAAAGAAATCTTGGACAGATTAGTTTTTGACAGAGAAGTTTTAACCGAATTTAGCGGTATAACAAATGGTTATGTTGCATTAATGTATAAAGGAGAAGTTTTAGGCTGTGGTTTAAAGAAAAACTCCGGTTTAGTAACACAGATCCCTAAAGGACGTGCAAAGATGCTTAAAAACATTTTAGACGATCTCTAACAAGTTTTCAAGGATTGAAAATAGGGTTGTTTATAAACCGGGTTAAGGTATAAAAAAGTTACCCACTACTTTATTGTTGCTGGCGGTCAAGGCGAGGGGGCAACACCCGTACCCATCCCGAACACGGAAGTAAAGTCCCTCAGCGATTAGATGAGTACTGCCTACCCGGCGGAAAAATCTGGACGCTGCCAGCTTTTTGTTCTTGTTTAAAATAAAAAGATTTTAAATATAACTTATTTTATAAAGTATTCTTAATTAATTTGAAAAAAAGAAAGGATTAAGCCTCTGTAACAGGCTTATTTGCAACTTCAGATTCTTTTCCTTCTACTCTGCCTGGTAAAGGCTCAAGGTCGGTGAACTTGCTTATCCATCTCCTTTGCCTCTGACCAAGGATAATGTTATCAGAAATATTTGAGACAGCCTTGTCGTAAACATCTTCAATTCTCTTGTTCATGTCGATACCGTTCAAAGCATCCGAATCCGATTCAATAATTTCTAAACCTCTTTCCG
>JALDAI010000103.1 GCA_022729285.1 Candidatus Nanoanaerosalina archaeon | reverse complement strand
GTGTTGACACTTTTTTGTCAAAAGGGTACTTAATTGTTAAAACACAACTAAGTTATATGGTTGATAATTAATGAGTAATAACATCACTTTTTCAGATATCGGTGCTAAAGCTGATCCTAAAGGATACGGCGCCACTGAGATAAACGCTTATTCCGGAAAAATATCGCATGACAAAGCGGGAAGATCGGCTTTAGAGATTGCGGAGTCTGAACTAGGTTATGACGGATCTGTTGAAACGGATGAGGAGTACAAACAGCTGGTTGAGGAAAAGGTTGGGGACTTTTTGAAAAAGCTTGCTAAAGCCGGCCATACATCAACTTTTTACCAGGCTAACAACGGTGTGAACTACGAGGTTCCTCGTCACACTACGATGTTTATGTGCCAGTTCGACCACTCCAAGTTTTTACAACAGAGCCAAAGATATACTGAGGCTAAAGAGTTTATCTCAGCTTTTGAGGGAGATAGTAGAGTTGAAGATCTTTACAGTAGAAGCAAAGAGCTTTACAACCACATGATATCTGATGAAGGTGATGAAGTTAGAAAAGAGGATGCTAGGTATGTTTTACCTCTTGCTACAGCTGCTAAACACATCCACCAGAACTTAAACATGATTTCTCTAGCTAATATGTACCGGGAGATGGAGAAAAGTTCTGCAAGAATCCCTGGGTTATCTAAAAAAGCTATTGAAAAAGGTAGGAAGGAGCTTGAAAAATTTGAGCCTGTTCTGTTCAGTAAAGAGATAATTGATACCTACAACACGAACGGTAAAGGCTACACAGTTACAAACATGTTTTCAGAGACGAATAAGGCGTTAAAAGAGATTGATGAGCCTGAGAACGGTGATGTGTCTACTTTTTGTAAACACGTGGATCTTGAGAAAGACGATTTCAAAGAGTCTTTCCTAAACTTGTCTAACTACGGTGTTATGAACTCTTCTGTAAGAGGTTTCATCACGTCTATGTCTTTATCTGCTTGGCACCAGTTCATGAGAAACGACATGGTTAAACAGTCGGTGGAATCGGTTTATGATGCTGCTGAAGAAAGAAAACTGGTTGTTCCTCCTTCTATAAAGGAATCAGAGTACTTAGAAGAGTTCCAGAAAGTTCTTGAAGACTCTATGAGCCTTTACGATGAGCTGAAGGAGGAGTCGGGTGACGATGCTGTAGAAGTTGTGCCTCATGCCCTTGAGTTGGACGTTGCTTTCACTGTCGACTACTTCAACATTGAAAGAGGTTTTGTAAAAGACAGGGAGCATGGTGGCGCCCAATGGGAAATTAGAGAGATTGCTAAGCAGGTTTATGATAGAGTTAAAGGTTCTTAGCTTTTTCGTAGAGGTCTTCCATGACCTCGTTTAAATCTTCTTTGACCCTATTTGGGGTTGTTTCAAAAAGGTACTGTCCGTAACCTTCTTCTAGATAAACCTTGTTCTCTTCTTTTCTGTACTCTACCAAGCGGAAAGGATACTTTCCGTCTTCCATCTCTACTTCAACTGTCGGCATAAGCTTCGGATTATAGTTTTTGATAAATTTTTCTTCTTCGTCGTACCATGGCATTAAAGGATCGTTCTTCATTTTTTATCACCTTGAAATCACAAATCTTATACTTATTAGTGTGGTAAGGTAACTTTTTATAATAAAGTGATTATAAATGGCTAAGAAATTTTTCATCTGTAACGTATGTGGCGATGTCCACTT
>JALDAI010000018.1 GCA_022729285.1 Candidatus Nanoanaerosalina archaeon | reverse complement strand
TGAGGCTATGATTAAAGGAGTGTTACCTTCAAAGTCTAGGTAATCTATATCGTCTAACTCTTCTGCTAAATCTCTTATGTTTCCTGAGTTATTGGACTCAATATATCCGATAAGGTCTTCCTGGTTCTGGGATAAGTGGTCGCCATAAGATCTGTTCTCTGTAGAGTCTCTATCTACGTCATCAGGTCTTTGACCTTGGATATCTAATGCATTTATTGCTAAAAAAATACTTAAGACTACAGCTAAAACGATGGCTGAATAAATCATGATTTTTTTGTTAGACTCATTAAGCTTTGGTGACTTTCTTTCTTTCTCCATTTTTAACACTAATTTATAATTTAAACGGGTGGTTTAATAATTTTCCTTAAAATACGGTTAATTTGTCTTAGGGAAAGCTGTTTAAAGTTGTTAAGGTAACTAACTGTTAGGTGTTTTTTATGAGTGATGATACTTCTAAAGCTGAAAAATTAAAGGAAAAACTTGTTTTCAAAAAAGAATCTACTTGGAAATCTATTGATAAAGATAAAGCGTTTGAATTCGCTGACAGTTATAAAGACTTTTTGGACAGTGCTAAAACTGAAAGAGAAGCTTTTAATTATATTCTTGAAAGAGTTGAAGAAAAGGGTTACAAAAACTTGGAGGATGTCTCTAAAATAGAGTCGGGGGACAAAGTTTATGCTGTTAACAAGAAGAAACAGATTGTTGCAGCAAAAATCGGTGAAAACTTTGATGATGTAAGGGTTACTCTTTCACACCTTGATGCTCCTAGGCTGGATTTAAAACAAAAGTCTTTTTATGAAGCGAATGATCTTTGTATAGCTGATACTCATTACTATGGAGGTATCAAAAAGTACCAGTGGACTAATGTACCGTTAGCTTTCCATGGGACTGTTGTTGACTCTGAAAACAATGTTCACACTTTTGTAGTAGGAGAGGATGAAAACGATCCTGTCTTCTTAGTTCCTGATCTTTTACCGCACCTTGGTAGAGAACAGTTGAAGAAGAAGCTTAAGGACGCTATAGAGGGTGAGGAGCTTAATATACTTGTAGGGAACATCCCTATCGATGAAGAAGGAGCTGAGGAAGCTGTTAAACTAAATATTCTCAACTACTTGAATGAGAAGTACGGATTCGTGGAAGAGGACATGATGTCTGCTGAGATAGAGGCTGTTCCTGCTACAAAATCCAAAGATATGGGATTTGATAGGTCTATGGTTGCTGCATATGGCCAAGATGATAGAGGGCATGCATTTGTCTCTTTAGAATCTCTTTTCGAATCTGAATCCGATAAAACCTTGATGGCTTGTTTCTTTGATAAGGAGGAGATAGGTAGTGAAGGTAATACTTCTATTAAGAGCGGTTTCCTTGAAAGAGTTGTTTCTCTACTGATTGAGAAATCGGGTGAAAAGGTTGAGAGCGGGATACACGGATTTTTCAACAATGTTGATGCATTATCTATGGATGTATCTGCAGCTGTAAACCCGAACCACGCTGAGATGCATGATGCAAAGAACTCTTTAAACCTAGGCCAGGGAGTAGCTTTTGTAAAGTTCACAGGAGCAGGAGGAAAGTACTCTGCTAACGATGCAAATGCTGAGTTTGTTGGAAGGGTTAGAAAATGGTTCAACGATGAAGAAGTTCCTTTCCACCCTGTAGAACTTGGTAAAGTTGATAAAGGAGGTGGAGGTACGGTTGCTAAGTTCCTTGCTAATAGAGGTTCTGATGTAGTTGATATGGGATTCCCGCTACTCAGCATGCATTCTCCTTATGAGATAGCATCCAAGGCAGATATCTATTCCACGTTCAAAGCGGGTAAAGCATTTTATGAAGGAGAGTAGGTTTGAACTTCTACTTTCCCGTTCATACTTTTCTTTATTTTTCTTTTAACCAGTTCTCTAATTAGAGGTCTTGTAGGAGGTAGTAGTAAAAGTAGTCCTGCGGTATCGGTTATTATACCCGGTGACATGAGAAGAACCGCTCCTATAATGATTAAAAGATGATCAAAAAGCTCTATGTCGGGCACCCATCCTTTCTGGGTCGCATGGTACATCTTTGTCAAGTTTATGTAGCTTTGGCTCTTGTAAAGCCCTGTACCTATAAGGCCTGTAGCTACTATTATCAGAACTGTGTTTAAAACCCCTATTGATGCTCCTAATTCTAATAATATGTAAAGTTCTACTGCTGGTAAGATAATTAGGAGCAGTATTAGTTTTCCTAACATAATCTGTTCTTTATACAGTAATTTTGATAAGGGTTTGTTACTAACAAAAGTTTATGGAGAAGCTTGAGCTTATTGTTATAGGTTTACTAGGTGCTTTAACGTTTTACTTGATTTCTCCAATATTTGATGTACTTTTTTTCGGTGTTTTAACAGCTTATGCTCTAAAAGTTCTTGTTAAAAGGCTTGGTAAAAGATTTGATGAACGCTTAGTTATCGGCGTGCTTTCTTTCGGTGTTTTCGCTGTTATAGTCGGGGGTTTGTACTTTTTAGCTACTAACGCTTCTCTTATAACTCTTGAGATCATTAATCTTTCGGAGAGAGCCACAGGAGCTATTGAAACGCTGCTTGAAACATATAATTTAGAGGTTTTAACAACGTATGTTTCTACAGGAGTTTCTTATGTTGAGGACTACTTAAGATCTGCTGTGTTTGACTTCGCTTCTTCTATTCATCTTGCGTTCTTAAACGTTTTCATCTACTTTGTAGTTGTTTTCTTCGGATATAGGGAAGGAGATAAGGTATACAGTATTTTTATCAACTTAGTTGAGAGGCTTGATGAAAGCGATGAAAGCTTTCTAAAGGAAACTATCTCTTTCGTTGAACAGCTGACAAAGGATGTTTTCGTTATTTACGGAACTTATGCTTTGATCACGACTGCAATTGCTGGTATAGGATTTTATTTGATAGGCATGGTATTTTTAGGTCATCCGATGCCTTTTTTCTGGTTATTGGCTATTATTGCGGGTTTAGCAGCTTTTTTCAGAGGTTTTACTTCTGCAGTGGTTTTAGTTCCGGTAATTCTGTACTACTTTGTTATGGGCGAGGTATGGCTTGCTTTTTGGCTGACTGTTTTCAGTTTCTTCGGTTTAGCCTTGATACCGGAAGCTTTCATCCTTCCTTACCTTGGCGCTTCTAAGATAGATGAGGGTTACTTGACGTTCCTTATTGGTTTTCTTTCAGGGGTGTTAGTATTCGGTGTTAAGGGTTTGATTCTTGGCCCTATATTACTGATAACTTTCAAACATCTAGTACAAGAACAGCTGGAACTTTTATGAATCTCTGGAGTTTTTTCCACTTGTTTTGGAGAAGATACTTAAACTGCGGTCACTAATTAAACTTTTGTTAAATAAATGTGATAATAATGGATATAAGTTTTCTTATAATGTTGATTACAGGTGTTTTATCGTTTTTGTCATCGCTTTTTTTCTATTTGTATGGTAAAGAGTTTTTTATGCATGGAGCGCCTTTGTCATGGAAGATAATTTCTACAGGGTTGTTTTTAATGGGTCTAGGATTTTTATTTGACGCTTTCGTGATAAACTTGTTAAATTCTAATGTCACTTTATTCTTCCCTACTCCGATATTTATAGGGGCTTTGTCAGTTGCTGTAGGCTTTTCTATAGGACTTTACAACACTAGTAGAGGTGAGTTTTAATGTTTGAAGCTGTTTTATTCACTATATCAGGAGCTTTATTTTTAGCATCTGCTCTCATTGCATTCTTCTTCCACAAGGAGTTTGTTGGCGGTGAAAGTTCGAAAGAGTGGAAGTTCTTGTACACAGGTATGGTTTTGTTTGGAGTATCTTCAACTTTAGCAGGATTGAACATTTTAACGCCGAACACTTTGCTTAAAACAGGTTATGAACTTGTATTTTTAATCTCAATGTCTTTGATTTGTCTCTCCTGTTTTATGTTGTGGAACAAGTTTAAGCTTTAAAGGTTTTTTTGGTAAGTGTTTTTTGATGGGAAAGATTTCTAAGAAAGAGATGAAGGACATTGCTGAAGAAAGGATTGAAAGACTTTTCGTAATGGCTGAAAAAAAGTTTTTACTAGACAGTTCTCTTTCTGACAGGTACGTTGAGTTAGCGAGAAAGATAGGTATGAAGTACAATGTGTCTATCCCAAAAAAGTATAGGATGCGTTTCTGCAACAGCTGTAAATCGTACCTTTATCCTGGAAAAAGCTGTTCAGTCAGGCTTAACTCTGTCCATAAAAGAATTGTTGTTAAGTGCAGTAGCTGTGGGAACATCAGAAGGTTTCCATATGGCTAATCAATTACATTAAAACGGTTAGTAGTAGTCCTACTCCCAAGCCTACAAAAGTTGATGTAGCAAGTATAGGGATAGCAGGCAGGAATTTTTGTTCTCTTTCAGCGGTCATAATATAAATGATTCCTAGAGTGCTTCCTAAAGCGGTTGTAATTGAAACGTAAAGCGGAAAGCTTTTCAAAAGGCTTACAGATAACACCATCGGCGCTATAACATCTCCTCCACCTAAAAGACCTATTTCTTGCTTGTTTTCTGTTTTATCTACCACTTCAACACTTTCATCGGAAGCCGGTTTTTCCTTAAGCTTTTCCTCGTCTCCTGGTTCATGTGTAAATACGATTCCCATAAAGGTGTCTGTGTCTAGTCCTTCTAAAGCAAGATCTACCATATGCCCTGTTATGTTGACGGATATAAAGTCGTATACTGCTAAAACTATCAAAAAGATAATTGCTGGGACAAATCCTATCAGTGATCCGAACAGGGCTCCTGCTCCTGCGTAAGAAAAAATATCTAAAACGTTTTTAAGCGCTAAGTTATCTGTTTTTGTTCTAACACCAAAAACAATTGCTGCCGGTATTAATGCGGGTAATGTGTCTACAAAAGTGTTGAAAAAGATGTAGACTGTTAGGAAGACTGCTAAGCTGTACCATCCTTTAATTATTTTTGTCTGTTTAAACTTGTAAAGAAGCAACATCAACGCTGTTACAAAGCCAATCATAAACAAGAAGTAAAGTCCTGTAATAGGGCTTTCAGCACCCGGTGTCGTAGTTGTAGTAGGTAGTAAGTTCTTACCTGCTACTAATCCAAGTATCTGGCTAGTGAAAAATATTAACGGAATATAAAAATTTTTCTTGTTCATAAAAGGTCTTGCCGAAATATTGAATAGTAACGGTTTTTAATTTAAGTATTATGAAATGGTTAGCCGTTTTGGCGGGGGAGGATTTAGAGCTTGCTTTGGAGGAGCTTAGATCTGTTTGTTTATCTGAGTCCTCGGAGTTCTCTGTTGTTAATAAAGTAGGGCGTGTTATACTGTTTAAAACTGATGAAATCCGTTTCTCCCGTCTAGCTTATGTAAGGGAAGTTTCTAGATACTTGGATGAATCTAGTATAGATTCTCTAAGCTTCTCTATCAACGGATTGGAAGGTAGTTTTGCGGTTCGGCCGTATATTGTAGAAGGAGAGTCAGAGGATAAAAGAAGCAAGCTTGCTGAAAAAATCGGTAGCTCTCTTGATATAACTAGTAGATCAGTGGATCTAAACAATCCTGAACATGTTTTCCGTGCTTTTAAAATCGGAGGAAAAATTATACTTGGTAAAAGGGTTTTCTTAAATGAGGGCGGTAGTTTTGAATCTCGTAGAAGCCATTTAAGGCCTTTTTCATCGCCTGTATCTCTCCATCCAAGACTTGCAAGGTGTCTTGTTAATCTAACTAGAGCTGATGGTTTCGGATCTGATTCGGGGAATGTATCGTTGGTTGTTGATCCTTTCTGCGGTACCGGTGGTATACTTGTTGAAGCAGGTTTAATGGGTTTTAAGGTTCAGGGCTCTGATATTTCTGCTGAGATGGTTGAAGGATCTAAGAGAAACCTTGGTTTTTACGGTGTCGAGGATTATGATGTCGTTAAGTCTGATGCTTTCAAGTTTTTGTCAAGTATTGAGGGAAAAGTTTCAGGTGTTGTAACAGATCTCCCATACGGTAAGTCTTCATTAAAAGAACTTGAGGCTGAGGAGATGGTTGGTAGACTTCTTGATTTGTCTAAAAGTATCTGTAGTAACCGTATCGTTTTTGTACTTAACCGTCCGGAGGTATGTGGGTTATCCGCTGATTTCTCTGTCTATGTCCACAAAAGTCTTTCAAGGTATATCTATGTGGTCAACCCGCAAGATGTTTAATGTTATGGTTTCTAATTTTTAATGTTATGATCGAATTTTACACTCTTGGCACGTCATCAGCTGTCCCTACAGGTAACAGAAGTCTTTCTGCTAATTTTCTGAATTTTCAAGGGGCTAAGATGTTGTTTGACTGTGGTGAAGGGTGTCAGAACAGTTTAATGGTTAATAATCTAGGTATGATGGGTATTGACAAAATATTTATTTCCCATTGGCATGCAGACCATTTTTCAGGTCTTTTAGGCCTTGTACAGACGATGGGAATGGAGGGAAGGAAGAAACCTCTATTTATTTATGGTCCAAAGGGAACTGAGAAGTTTACTAAAAGGCTTTTAGAGCTTGGATACTACCATAGGACATACAACATTTTCGCGGAAAACCTTGAACCAGGAAGCGTTGTTGAAGATGATGATTACTCTGTAAAAGTTTTTGAAACAGATCACAGAGTACCTTCGGTTGGTTATGCCTTTGTTGAAGATTCAAAAGTTAAGGTTTCAAGAGCTAAGATGGAGGAGTACGGTCTTGAGCCTTGTGAGGAGATTGGTGAGCTTAAGAAAGGTAACTCTGTTGAGATAGATGGTAAAAAGTTCGAGCCGGAGGATATTGTTGAAAGAGTTCCTGGAAGAAAGATTGTTTATACAGGTGATACTGAGTTCTCTGAAAAGGTTGTTCAAGCTTCTAAGAAAGCTGATCTGCTGGTTCATGACTCAACTTTCTCACATGAACTAAGGGAGGACGGAAGACATGGACATAGCTCTGCTTACGAGGCTGCAAGGGTTGCAAAGAAGGCTGATGTTGATAAATTAGTGTTGACACACTTTTCGAGAAGGTTCACAAATGATACTTCTGAACTTGTTAAAGAAGCATCAAAAGAGTTTCCTGAGGTCGTGGCAGCAGAGGACGGTATGAAGTTTGAGATAACTGCTCACAGACCTTCTTCTGATTAGTTTCAAGCTATTTTCGTACCTTTTTCTACTTCTTTATCGGTTGTTAACACTGAAACTCCTTTTTCTTCCACAGCTCCTAGCAAAAGAAACTCTGACATCATATCTGCTATCTGTTTATCAGGGAAGTTTACAACGCCTAAAACTGTTTTTCCCACAAGTTCATCTGTACTGTACCTATCCGTTACTTTAGCAGATGTCTTTAGTACTCCAAGTTCCTCGCCGAAGTCTACTTCTACTTTGTAACAGTCATCGTTTGCTGAAGTGTTTTCTTCAGCTTTGACAACTTCTCCTGTCCTTATATCTAGTTTTTGTAATGTCTTTATCGATGTTTCTTTTTTCATATTATCAGCCTCAGTTTTGTTCATCTAAATACTTTTTAGCGTCTAAAGCAGCTTTACAGCCATCTGATGCTGCTACAATTGCTTGTTCTTCTTCTATTGTTGAAACGTCTCCTGCGGCATAAAACCCTTTTTCTGACGTTCTACAGTGGTTGTCGCTCACGATTTTACCTTCTTCTGTCTTTTCTACGAAGTCTACTGTATCTGATCTAGGAACTCTACCTATTTCTACCATAGCTCCTGCAACTTCAATTTTTTTTTCTTCACCGGTCTCACTGTCTTCGTATTTTACTCCTTCTAATAGTTGGTCTCCGAAAAACTCTGTCGTGTATGCGTTGTTGATTACTTCAATGTTTTCTTTTTTAGGTATCTTATCAACTGTTATCGGTTCTCCTGTAAGCTTATCTCCTGCGTTGATAAGGTAGACTTTCTCCGCTATATCCGCCATATAAAGTGCTGCTTCTGTTCCTGAATAGCCGCCTCCGATTATAGCAACTTTTTCTCCCTGGTATAAGGGTCCGTCACATAATGCGCAGTATCCTACTCCTTTGTTTAAGAACTTTTCTTCACCTTTAGCTCCTAGTTTTTTAGCTTTTGTACCTGTCGCAAATATAACTGCTTTAGCTAACAGTTCTTCGTCTCCGGTTTTTATCTTAAATATGCCGTTTTCTTTTTCTATTTTTTCTACCTTTTTTAACATTATATCCACGTTTTCGTATGTTTTAACGTGTTCTTCGAACTTTTCGGAGATAGATGCGCCGGTTTCTTTGCTGAAACCTAGGTAGTTTTCAATATGGTCTGTAAGCATTAACTGTCCTCCGAAATCTTCTGTAATAACTGTTGTTTTAATATTGCTTCTAGCTGCGTAAACTGCTGCTGAACAGCCTGCTGGTCCTCCTCCGATTATAACTAAATCTTTTGTCTCCATAATTTACACCTTGTTACTTAGAATTGTTAAGTCTTGTTATATTTTTTTAGTCGAACTTTACCTATATAAATGTTTGTGTATAATTGTTGAACTGTAATCCACTAGGTGGTTTTGATGAGTATAGATGACATAAAAGAAGAAAAGAAGGAAAGTTTGAAGAAAGAAAACGAGAAGAATGTAGAAGTTTTTTCAACTAAGACATGTCCGTACTGTGTTAAGCTAAAGAACTGGCTTGATGAAAACGGCATAGATTATGTTGATTACAACGTTGGAGAGAACCGTGAAAAAGCTAAAGAAATGATAGAGATGTCTGGGCAGAGAGGTGTTCCACAGACAAGGATAGGGGACAATGTTGTTATCGGATTTGATCCGGGAAAGATTAAAGAGGCTTTAAGTTAAAAGATACTTTATGAAGTGTTCCCAAGAAATATTTGATTTATTGTCCACTCTCTACGGGTTTTCACCAAGCGAATCAGAAGTCTTAACTCTTCTGTGCGAGGAAGACTCTATGAGAGTGGATGAGATGGCTGAAAAGCTTGGAAAAGACAGATCAACGGTACAAAGATATGTTTCCAAGCTTAACGCATCTGGTTTGTTGAAAAGAAGGTCTGTATCTGCTGAGAACGGTCGAGGAAGGTTTTATGAGTACTTTATCGACAAGAAATCGGTTAAGAAAAGGGTAAAAAGAAGACTGGATGCTTGGACTGAAGACAAGTTAGAAAAGCTTGAAAACCTTTAAACTTCAAGTGTTTTAACCAACTTTTTTCTATCGAAACCGACTATCACTGTTTCTTCACCATCTTTTTCAACAACGGTTACCGGTACACCTCTCTGCCCTGTTTTTTCAACCATTTCCTTTGCCTTATCTCTGTCCTTAGCAACGTTGAAATCTTCAAAAGTTACTTCAAGTTTTTCTAGGTACTCTTTAAGCTGTGTACAGTAAGGACACATAGGAGTAGAATAAACAGTTATATCTACCATAATGAAAGAACTTATTTTCCTAATTAATAAAACAATCTATTTTTAAAAACCTCGTTGATCAAGTTTTGTCTTATGAAAAGTCAAAAAAGCTTCCGTTCAAAAATGGGTGAAAGTTTTTACTCTGATGCTGTAACTGTAGTATTCGGTAAAGGCCGTTTCGTAATGGATTTCAAAAAAACAGCTCCAAGAATAGATAGGTTGAAGGATGAACAGAGCCAGACGCTGGTTACAGAACACAACCCTGTAATTCTTAGACCTCAAGCTGCTAAAATGATGTTGAAGATACTTGAGAACAACGTATCAAAGTATGAGGAAAAGTTCGGCGAAATAGAGATCCCTGAGATAACTGAGAAAAAGGATATCAATGAAAGATCTGAGGCCAACACTGAAACCCACAACTACATCGGGTAAAACCTTTTTTTCTTTTTCTTTCTTTAGAAAGCGTTTGATTTAAAAGTTTTCAACTTCATTTAAACTGTTTAGAGACAAGCCCTGGTGGTGTAGTCTGGCCAATCATACTGGCCTCTCGTTCAACTGTACACGGTTTTTGTCCAATTATTGGGTAGCGTTGGAGGCGAAAACTATGTACAGTGGAGAGAAAGCCAGTGACCCGGGTTCAAATCCCGGCTGGGGCATCAATAATCTCCTTTATTTTTTAGAACTAAGCTACCCATAGGAGTAACATGGATATCTTCTTGATTAACTTTATTGGATAAACCTACTATATGTCTTGATTCTAATAGAGGGATTACAGGTTTTTCTTCCGCCATTTTTTCCTGTATCTCCTCAAAGATATCCTGCCTATCTTCAGAACTATGTTCATACCTTTTTCTGTATACAAGGTCATCAAACTCTTCGTTTTCAAAATTAATACCTGCTGAATCTGATCCTTCACTGTCTAAAATGAAACAAAGACCAGGATAATAGAATGAGCTGCTTAACTCGGTTATATATGAATTAAAGTAATCATAATTACTAATAAAGTGTCTGAACTCATACTTTTCCTTTGTAAAAGTTAAATTACTTTTTGTGTTGACTTGTTCCATTAATTTTTTTGCGATTTGTATATCTTGGCTGTAATTCTGTACTGAAAGTTCTGTAGAATAATTATCTTCAAAACCTATTTTGCTCATATTCTTGAAAACAGGCATATAATTTTTGTGAAAAGAAGGGAAGTGGGAATACAATGGTTCGTACCTAATACCTGCTTTTTCTGAGATGCTTTTTCTATCAATTATACCGGATATATGTTGTCTAAGCTGCTTATCAAAAAATGGTTTCTGTTTTAAATCTAAAGCAAGTAGATATATACTGTTACCTGGATACTTTGCAATTTCGTATTCTTCTAGTTTTTCAGACTCTTCTTCAAAAACTCTGCCGTGAACAATATCGAAGTCTAGTTTCTTGTTTTCATCATCTTGAATAATGTTTATAGAAACCTCACCAAATGTTTCAACTTCTCTATAGTATTTTTCAAACTCTCCGATAACTATGTCTTCAGACGAATCTAAAATCTTGTAAGGCCCCGTTCCAACCCCGCCTACTTCATCTAAACTTTCTTTTTCTTCTAGACTTAATATAGATGCGGAAGGATGTGCTAATGAGTATATATTTCTCACTCTACTATTCGGAAACTCTATATCTACGGTATGCTTGTCAACAATGTCAAATTCTTCTATATTAAACACAGCATTTTTAAACCGGCTTTCTGTATTCATAGAATTATTAAGAGAATCTACAACATCTTCTGAAGTCAATTCTCTACCGTTGTGGAATTTAACATCTTCTTTCAAATAGAACCTGAAAACTCCTTTATCCTCATTTTTTAACTCCCAATCTTCGGCTAAAAGAGGTTTTAATTCTCCATACTCATTGTAGGTTACTAAGGTTTCATAAACATTTTCACTAAGTAACCTTTGTCCAATACTACTATGGTAGGAAGGGTTTAGACTTGAATGAAGATAAGTTCCTATTTCTACTTTATCCTCTTTTAATAAAGCAAAGGCTGCCGTTAAAACTACTAAAACTATAACTAAGGTCACTAAAAACTTTTTTTTGTTCACGTTAACACCTTTTAACAAGGACACCTTTGCTGGTTACATCCATCAATACATTCACATTCACTATCTGGAGGATCAGGACACATGTCGTCATCATCTCCGTTGTCATCGTCGTCGTCATCACCATCATCACCATCATCTCCGTTATCATCGTCATCGTCGTCATCAGGAGGGTCAGGATCGTCGATCTCTTCCTCTACACAAGTCCCTCCTTCACAGGTTTCTCCAACTCCGCAACTTCCATGGTTACATTTGTAGGTACAGTCTCTAGATTCTGTTGAACTTCCTGAACAACTGCTTCCTCCACAGTTTGGTTCTGGGTCATCACAGCTTCTTGTACGTGTTTCTGTACCGTCTACAGTTGTTGAACCACACTCTTGGTCTGGGCATGAAGAGTCCGGGCTACAATCCCAGCTACTCCAATCGCTCCATTCGCCGTCAATAACAGGGTAACATGTAGCTGTAGTACCTTCCTCTCTGTGGTTTTGGAATGCTTCGTAATCGCTGTACTCATAATTGTTTGGGCAGGATAAAAAAGAGTCTGCTTCCTCAGAACTACTTGTTGGGAAAAGT
>JALDAI010000036.1 GCA_022729285.1 Candidatus Nanoanaerosalina archaeon | reverse complement strand
CTTTGAGTTAGTGAAAGTTGTGTCAACCATCATTACACCATCATAATCCTGTAAAGAGAACTCTTCTCCCTTGTATGACAGGTTATAAAACTTCTCACCATCATTCAGGTATTTTTCAACATCGATTTTCTTCAGATCAAGATCTAATCTATTGACCAAAGCCTTGTTTTCCTGGTGATTAATAGATCCTGAATAAAATATCTCAACATCCACACCGTAGTTCTCACATATCTGTTTAACACCTAAACCGGAAGAAATAGCATCAGGGTCAGGTGAGTCGTGTAAAACTATCCCCAAGTTTCCGTAACTTGTTATAACATCTTTAAACTTTTCAGCGTTAAACTGCTGCCCGGCGTTCTTAACAGAGTTGTAAACCGTTTCAGCTACTTTATCCTCATAACCCATATCTAGAAAGCCTTCAACACCGTTTTCAGAGATTATATTGATTTCATCAACACTTTCTAAGTATTCTTTAACCCCTTTTCCAGGGCTCCCTAATAAAACTACGGTTTTGTAATCTCCCAAGTCATTGTCTTCTGATTTTAACTCTTCATCAGACGAGAACACGTCTACTTTTTCCTCGCCAAACTTGTCTTTAATCGGTTCTAGGTAGTTTTCAACCTTCGACCCACTGCCTTTTACGAAACAGTATTTTGACATAGATAAGAAATGATACACTCTAAGTTTTTTAAAACCGTACCCCTGTTCTTAACAGCAAAGTAGTAAATAAGAAATTTATGGATGGAAGGGATTTTAACCCTTCACATTGACCATGGGATACATTTTAGCAACTTTTTCAGCGATACCAAGTTCATCGGAAACTTTTATCACCTCATCAACATCTTTGTAAACTCCTGGAGCTTCTTCAGCTATTGTTGAACCCGATTTAGCTTTTACAATGATTTTTTCATGCATAAGATCTTTTTGAACAGTTTCTCCCCAGAACTCTTTTTTAGCCCTAGTTCTGGACATCAGTCTTCCGGCTCCGTGAGCTGTTGAACCAAAGGTTAGTTCTAAAGAGTTAGGACCTCCTTTCAAAATATATGATGATGTTCCCATCGATCCAGGTATTATTACCGGCTGACCTGTTTCTTTAAACACTTCAGGAAGCTCTTTTCTACCTGCAGGGAATGCTCTAGTAGCTCCTTTTCTATGGACAAAGAGTTCTTCCTCTTCACCGTTTACTTTATGAACCTCTTTCTTTGCGATATTGTGTGCAACATCGTACAGAGACTCCATCTCCATCTCTTTCCAGCTTTTTCCGAATATTTTTTCAAAACACTCTCTAACTCTATGAGCGATAAGCTGTCTGTTAGCCCATGCAAAGTTTGCTGCAGCACTCATAGCTCCATAATAATCTTCCGCAATATCTGATTTCGCAGGAGCGTATGCAAGCTCTCTGTCAGGTAGGTCTTCGATAAAGTGTGAGAACTCTTTTTCAACTTTTCTTAGGTAGTCGGAGCAGACCTGGTGGCCCAAGCCTCTTGAACCGGAGTGTATCATCACAACAACTTGGTCTTCAAAAAGACCGAAGCTTTCAGCTACTTCCTCATCGAATATTTCACTTACTTTTTGAACTTCTAAAAAGTGGTTACCGCTACCTAAGGAACCTAATTGACCCATACCTCTCTTCTTTGCTTTGTCAGATACTTTTGAAGGATCCGCTTCAGGCAGACATCCGTTGTCCTCACAACATATGTAGTCGTTCTCTTCTCCGTAGCCGTTTTCAACAGCCCATTTAACACCGTTTTTCAAAACTTTGTCGAACTCTTTTTCATCAGCTATATGTTCAACACTTCCTTTTCCAAGACCGGAAGGAACTTTCTGGTAAAGTATGTTTGCCAAAGCTTCAGCTTTCTCAGCTACCTCTTCAGCTCTTAAATTAGTTTTGATAAGTTTAATACCGCAGTTGATGTCATAACCGACTCCTCCAGGACTTATAACACCCTCTTCTGCAGATATACCTGCTACTCCTCCAACAGGGAATCCGTATCCCTGGTGTCCATCAGGCATAACCATCCCGTACTTTCTAACTCCTGGCAGGAAAGAAATGTTACCTACTTGTTCAAGGGTTTTATCCCCTTTCATATCCTCTAGTATTTTTTCTGATGCGAAAACTCTTGAAGGAGTGTTCATCAACCCTTCTTTACTTATTTCGTAGACGTTTTCCCTTATTTTTTTAAGCTGGACATCCACTTTTCCTTTTTCTGACATACTCTTTCCTTTATAATCCAACCATTATTAACATTAATCCTTTCAAAAACAGAGGATTCGGAAACAGTTTTTTTTGGGATAAAAAATTATTACAATTATAATAGGGAGAAAAATTGAATCGTTAATTTAAAAAAGTAAAAACCCATATATCGGAACAAGATACTTATGGTAGATAAAAAAACTAGAAAGCTGTTAATCGCTCTTCCAATCGTTCTATTAATAGTAGTAGGATTAAGCTACACAGTAGACGGTAACGGAGATGAACCAAGTAATGAAGGAGATCTAGGATCATTTACTGAGTGCCTTAATGAGGAAAACGTAGTCTTTTACGGTTTAGATTCTTGTCCTGCTTGTATTACTCAGAAAAACATGTTCGGAGATTATCTTGACAACGTTGAGTATATTGAGTGTACAGAACAACCGGAAGAATGTGAGGAAGCGGGTATCTCATATGTTCCTGAATGGTTTATAGACGGTGAGAGACAAGGAACCGGAGTTAGATCTCTTGAAGAATTATCTGAAATGAGCGGTTGTGAACTGTAAATTACAGCCTTGAACTCCGCCCATTTTTCTTTTTTTTATTAAATTTTTACATATCCATTACAGCTCTTACAAAGTAGCCTCCGTCTTTTTCCTCAAACACCATATCGTTGTACGTGATAGCTTTAACCTCAGAACCTTCTATACCTTCTAGGCTGGAACCTTTAACAGAACATTTCAGAGTTAAACTTTCTTTCCCTTTTTTCTGACCAACTTTTACGTCAAACTCTTTGAAAACAGCGTTTTTATAGTCTCTAAGAAATATTAAATGATCCAAAAAATCGTATAAAAGGGATTTAAGGTTTTCTGACTCGATTTCAAAGCTTTCTTCTATATCTGAGCCTACTTCCTCTAGGTCTACCATGGCTGAAAACATAGCTTTTCCAGAAATACTATACGCATTATCCAGATTTTTTGCCACCACTTCGAATCCAAGATCTGCTGTGTGTTCAAAAAAACTAAAGCCCTCCTTTAATCCATGTTCATTTCCCATTTATCTCACAAAGAGTAGTTTGTATCCGAATTTTTTAAACGACCAAAAAGTGAAAACACTTTTCAATATAGGCGACTACTTTAAGATACTGATGAGTTACGACAAACCCCATAAAACAAAGGTTGTTCCAAAGGTAGACCTTGATAATATTTACAAAGAAGAAGGTTACAAACCTACTGTTTCAACCGGTTTAAAGGATGAGGTGTTATATGGAAGTGGGGTAGAGAAAGAACTGTCGGACAAAAGTTTCGACGAAATTCTCCGTAAAGAGTTGGAAAAATTGGGAGAAAAAGATTACAAAAACTCTTACAAAGGTCTAGGAGAAGAAAATGAAGAAACTGGTACAGAGAACGATTTGTCAGTAGTTGAGAACTACCTTGAACCAGGAAATAATACCGGAAAAAAGAAAGTTTTTAACTCGCCTAATTACGGCTTCGGAGTTTCTAAACAAGATATGTCTCCAGGTCTTTTCGGCTGGACTAGAACCGGTTCGGGAAAAGTCCATGTAAGCAACAACTTGTACAAGGTTGATGAGGAAAAGACGGTTCAACACGAAATAATGCACTTACTACATCCAGGGAAAGATGAGCTAACTATAAGGTATCTTAACGGAGATACTGATCCTGAGAACACTTTATCCGCTAATTATACCTCAGGTATGCCGGATAAAAAGATTTCTTACAGCTGAAAAGTTAGACCTAACATATTTTTTCCTAAATTTTTTGGAAAGTATTTAACAAGTTTTATCCCGTATTCCTTGTTGTTATGCCTCAGTCCAAGAAAAAGTTTTTTGTTGATGGGGAGAAAGATCAAGTAGTTTCAGCGGTCGTACATGAACCTAAAAATAGGGAAATTATTAAAGGAACCGTTGTTTTCTGTCACGGTCTAGGCTCTGATAAAGAAGGTAGTTACAAGAGGAGGTGTAGGTATCTTGAGAAAAAAGGTTTTAGAGCTATAAGGTTTGATTTTAGAGGTAACCACGAGTCTTCTTTAGACTTTATAGAGTCAAACATAACTACTAGGATAAAAGATCTTGAAACCGTTTTGAAAAATATTACAACTGAAAAATCTTTATTAGTGCATGGAACAAGTTTTGGAGGTTTAGTATCTATTCTTTCATCAGTGAAACCAGGTTTAAAGGAGTATATAGACTGTTTAGTGATTAAATCACCCGTAACCTACCTTGAAGGCCTTGATAAAATAATCAGCGAAATACGTGAAAACGGTTTTTATGAGCAGTTACCGGGTAAAAAACTGGATAAAAAGTTTATAGAAGACGTGGAGAACTACTCTACGGAAAAAATTGTAAAAGATATTAAGATACCTGTTTTAATCATTCATGGCGGAAAAGATGAAGTAGTCCCTATAACTTTTTCTGAAAAGTTTTATGACAGCCTTGAGACTGAGAAATCTTTTGTAAAGTACAAGACCCAGGGTCATAGGTTCGACGTTTCAGAGGATATGTCTTCTTTGGAGAAGTCTTTAAGGTTTTTTGAGAAAAATATGTTGGAGAAGGATATGGAAAAAACCGCGTGAGATAGTTTTGAGGAAAAGTGTATGTTATGGATTATAAGAAAAAAGTTGAGAAAGTACGGGAAAGGGCTAAAAGTTTTTACAAAGGCTTAGATCCTTCCCATGATTTCCAACACTGTTTAAGGGTTAAAAATACTTCTTTAAAGTTAGCTGAGAGTTGTGGCGCTGATAAACTCATACTTGAACTATCCGCTTATCTACATGATATTGGGAGAAGTTTAGAAGAGGACGACAGTAGCGTGTGCCATGCGGAGTGGGGTGCTGAGAAGTCAAAAGAGATCTTAGAGGAGAGCGGATTTTCGGAGAAAGTGGTTGAAAGAGTTTCCCACTGCATATCTTCCCATAGGTACTCGGGAGGGCCTGAACCAAAAAGTATTGAGGCGAAAGTTTTTTCTGATGCCGATAACTTGGATGCTTTAGGAGCTATAGGAGTTTCAAGGGTTTTTTCTTATGGAGGTAGTAATGGAACGCCGTTTAAAGGAGATTCTTCGTCTCTTGAACACTTTGAGGAAAAGATTCTGGAACTTAAGGACAGAATGTATACTGAGAAAGGTTTGGAGATGGCTGAGGAAAGAACAGTTTTTGTTGAAAGATTTCTTGACAGGTTCAACAAAGAGTGGGACGGAAAGTTATAATTAAAATCGGGAAAACTCATGTTTCCCTTTACAAATATTTAGTAGTTTTTCTAACCAACAAACAATTTTAAAATGTTTACACCCTAGTAATAAATTAAAGGTGTATATTTTGGCCGACAAAGACTACAATTTACCTGATACAATAGAAAGCCCTCAAGGAAAACCCTCCGCAGTAGACCTAAACATGGTGAAAACCTATAAATCCGATATTCCTGTTTCCGATGTCATCGGACTGTTTAAAAATAATTATGACCAAGTCGACTTCTCAGCTGTCGAAAGAGTGACTAAAGAAGGTAGAAGAGAGCTTGGAGAACCTCTTTTATCCGCTGATGACGAAGGTAACATCTATCCTCAGAATCTGAGAATGCTTGTTGACAACGAGGTTGAGTTCTCTCTTGAGCAGTACGTAGAAATCGATCCTAAAGCTATAAATGGGATGGAGCCAGGTGAAGAGGGATATGATGAACCTTACGTGATAACAGTTGAAATCACCGCTTCCGACAAGGAGAGTATTGAGGAAGTTTTTTCCGAGTTCCACGGATCATACGAAGATATTCTTGAAGAGTTCTCAGAAAGCGAGCATTATGCTAAAGAAGTTAACCGCCAGTTCTCCGATGGATCCAACAGCCAGCCTCAAACATCTTCTAGTTCCAAAAAAGAAGCTAGTCTTGCTGACAAGTACAAAGTAGATCTTGATGGATACTCAAAAGACGATATCGTGATGGACGATGAGGTAATGAACAAAGTTGAGAACATGATAGAAGGACCGTTAAAGAACCCGGACCTCTACAAAAACATGCCTGAAACACGGAAAGGTATAATCCTTGAAGGAGAGCCTGGAGTAGGTAAAACTTTGTTAGCAAAGGTTCTAAGCGCTGAATCCGATGCTAACATGTACGCTGTAACGGTATCCGACATCATGACAAAGTGGGTAGGAGAATCTGCTCGGAACGTTGATAAAATTTTCAACATGGCAAAGGAGTACGCGCCTTCCGTAATCTTTATGGATGAAGCAGACTCCTTGCTGATGGAGAGAACCGGAAAAAGCTCCCATAATGAAGACGAAAACATGGTCAACACTCTTTTGAAAAACATGGACGGTATGGCTGAAAACAAAGGAGTTAAAGTGATCGCAGCAACAAACAAGATTGAAAAAGTCGACGAAGCTTTTCTAAGACACGGAAGGTTTGGAGAACCTGTAACTATCGGTAAACCGAATGAAGAAGCTAGGAAAGAGATTTACAGAATCCACACTTTCGGTAAAAACAACGGTATAACCGATGAAGAACTTGAGAACTACCTTGATGATTTCGCTAAAATGTCTGAAGGATTCACAGGAGCTGATATAGCGGGTGTCGTTCATAAAGCTGCTGAGGACAAGTTAAATGAACTTAAGCAGAGCTATGAAAGTATTAAGGATATCCCTCCTGAGTCTATGAAGCTTGAGCCTGACAAGATTTTTGAAGCGATTGAGATGAACCAGGAAGGGGAAGAGGAAGGACTAGGGTTCGATGTATAACCCTCCTTTCCCATACTTTTTTCTGGATCACACCTATTTTTCTAAAGATTATTAATGACAAAGTTCAACTGTTAAAATGTGAGGTTAAATTATGAGTAAATACTTTGCAGTAGAATCTATAGAAGAAGCTTTTGAAGATGCTAAAAACATTATAACCCCTTTCAATTTTGTTAAGTTTCTAAAACTAATGGTTGTAGTGCTTTTCATAAGCGGTACAGCTAGCGGTTTCTTAGGTAATGTCGTTGGATCAGTTTTTGACGGAGTATCTCAGACCGGGATGGACCAGGCTAGTATTGATTTAGGCCCGGAAGT